>NZ_JBDNAI010000155.1:0-3625 GCF_039768515.1 Wenyingzhuangia sp. | reverse complement strand
GCTCAGTTGGTAGAGCAAAGGACTGAAAATCCTTGTGTCCCTGGTTCGATTCCTGGAGGCACCACATCAAAAACCACAACAGAATTGTTGTGGTTTTTTTGTTTTCATAAAACATAAAGCTCACGTGAAAAATTTGTAGTTGCTATCTTTCGATTGTACCTTGTTTTCTTCATCCAAATATGAAATTACAATGCTATTGAATACGTTAGAAGCATCTATATTTACAACGTGTCCACAATTTTCAATTGTTTCTAAAATAGCATTAGAATGATGATTTACAATCTTTTTCACGCTAGGTAAAAACATGTAATCTTGTTTTCCCATGATGTAAAGAGTGGGAATTTCAATCTTTGTTTTTCTAAAGAATGACAACAAACTATTTACACTTGTAACCAAAGAAAACCAATTGATAAATTCTTTTTGATTCATTTTTTTTGCCTCATTAATAAAAAAAGATCTTGAGGCGCTATGGTTTTTTTTTGGCATAATGACATATGCAAACAACCTGTAAAGCCACAGATATGGAATTGTTGTTTTCAAAGCAACACCAAGATTCATCAAGATCTGAGCTTTCATGTTGAGGTACATCACTGCTCCCCCCATCACAAGACTGGAAACTTTTGAAGGATATCTATGTCCAATATCCATGATAACGATAGTCCCGAGAGAAATTCCAACAAAATGTGACCTTTCTACTTTTAAAAAATCTACAACCTCTATAACTTCGTCAGCAATATTTGTAAAATTATAACTGTGCTTAGGATGAGTCGATTTAGATTTACCATGCCCTCTTAGATCTATGAGTAACAAATTAAACTCTTTCTGAAAAGCTCTGATCTGAGAAAACCAAATCGCACTACTACCCCCAGCTCCGTGGACAAAAGTCACCCAAGGCCTGTTTGTATTTTTATGATGGTAGGTTTTGTAGTGTAACATCTATTTTTTTTCAAACATAAAAAAGCTCTGTTTGACAACAGAGCTTTTTTATGTTTTTTATATCTGTCAATAAAATATTAATAATCTCCTAGAGTAGCAGGATTCTGAGCCAATGCACTTTCTAATTGCTCATCATTTGGAGCTTTTCCATGCCAAGCATGAGTATACATCATAAAGTCAACACCGTTACCCATTTCTGTATACAACAAAATACAAACGGGCTTCCCATTTCCTGTCAAACTTTGAGCTGCCTTTATTCCTGCAATAATCTCCTCAATGTCATTTCCTTTCTCAACCTCCAAGACTTCCCAACCGAAAGCCTCAAACTTAGCCTTGATTGACCCCATCGCTAAAACCTCATCTGTAGTTCCATCTATCTGCTTCAAATTTACATCTACCGCAGCAATGTAATTATCAACGTTTTTAGCTGCAGCATACATAATTGCTTCCCAATTTTGTCCTTCTTGCAATTCACCATCTCCATGCAAGCTATAAACCAAACGGCTGTCTCCATTTAATTTTTTAGCTTGAGCAGCCCCTAAAGCAACACTCATCCCTTGTCCCAAAGAACCGGAAGCTACACGAATACCTTCTAATCCCTCGTGAGTTGTTGGATGCCCCTGCAACCTTGAATTAATCAAACGAAACGTTGCCAGTTCAGACTCTGGGAAATATCCGCTTCGTGACAATACACTATAAAATACAGGAGAAATATGACCATTTGACAAAAAGAATAAATCTTGATCTCTTCCATCCATATCAAAATCTTCAGCATTATGCTTCATAATCTCTTGATAAAGAACGGTTATGTATTCTGCACACCCTAATGATCCTCCCGGATGACCTGAGTTCACAGCATGAACCATACGCAAAATATCTCTTCGTACTTGTTGTGTAAAATCTTTTAGCTCTTGTATCGTTGCCATTTTATCTAATTTAGTGCGGCAAAAATACAGTTTTATTTACGCAAGACAAATTATTTTGAATTGTAAATTTATGATATTTTAATCCTAAGACATTTAGGAGCAAGCTAGTGAACAGTATCTGATAGATATTCTTCATTTCTCTCAAAATCAAAACAAGATTTCATTATCTTTAACCCTAGCAGATTTTTATACCCTAAATAACGAGACTACATGGAAGAATACTTAGGCATAGATGTTGGAGGAACCAATGTGAAAATTGGTATTGTAAACAAAAATGGAGAGTTACTAAAAAAAAAGAAACACCCAACAGCTTCGCTGCAAAACAAAAAAGATTTCATCAAAACCTTTGTTAGCATCATTGGAAAAACCCTAAAAAAGAACCCTCAAATTCGTAAAGTTGGTATCGCTGTGCCTGGAATGATTTCTAAAGATCGATTGTCTACCATATTTATGGCTAATGTTCCAGAATTCAATAACATCCCGCTTATTAAAATTTTAAAAAAATCACACCCTAACATCTCGTTTTTCCTTGAAAACGATGCCAATGCTGCTGCTATAGGAGAACTCCACTTTGCCAAAACAAAAGTACCAAAAGATTTTGCTTTTATTACGTTAGGAACTGGACTAGGAGGCGCTGCAGTACTGAATGGTAATATCTTTAAGGGAGGAAATGGAAACACCATGGAAGTGGGACATATTATGACTTCAAATGGAAAAACAGCTGAAGACAACATCGGAAAAAAGGCTCTAATCAGCTTGGCCTTGAAGCAAATAAAAGAAGGTGGAAAAACAAGGTTGAAAGCGAACGACTTAACTGCTAAAGACATTGTTGAAGCAGCTTTAAAAGATGATCCTGTTGCTATTGAAATCTTCAAAAAAGCTGGTTCTATCTTGGGAGAAAGTATTGTATCTACAATTAGGATTTTAGATGTTAACACAATTTTTATTGGAGGTGGCGTCAGTAAAACGTTTGAAATGATAGAGAAAACTATGTATGAAGTTCTTAACAGTAGACTCCCAAAATATTACCTCAATGGCTTAGACATAAGGCTAGCAACACTTGGTAATGATGCTGGTATCATAGGAGCTGCTGCCCTCTGTTTTAAAGAGTAATAAAAAAAGAAGATGAAATTTCATCTTCTTTTTTTATTACTCTTTTCTAGACACTAAATAATATCCTAGTTTTTTTTAAATTCTTATTATTCTTCATTAGCGGGCTTACCGATGGTAGCTAAAATCCCACCATCAACATAGACTACTTGACCGTTAACGAAGTCGCTAGCATGAGAACTTAAAAACACAGCTGCCCCTTGAAGATCTTCTGGATTTCCCCAACGTGACGCTGGTGTTCTTTTGATGATAAAATCATTGAACGGATGACCATCAACTCTAATCGGAGCGGTTTGGCTTGTCGCAAAATAACCAGGACCAATTCCATTGGTTTGAATATTGAATTTTGCCCACTCTGTAGCCATACTTCTAGTCAACATTTTCAAACCACCTTTTGCTGCTGCATAAGCACTTACAGTATCTCTTCCTAGTTCACTCATCATTGAGCAAATGTTTATGATTTTACCACCGTTACCTCTACTGATCATTCCTTTCACTACATGTTTACTAACTATAAAGGGACCGACCAAGTCGACATCTATAACTTGCCTAAAATCTTCTACTTCCATTTCTACAATAGGGGTTCTTTTAATGATCCCTGCGTTATTTACCAAAATATCAATAGGACCAACCTCTCTCTCTATTTTTTCAAT
>NZ_JBDNAI010000154.1:0-8392 GCF_039768515.1 Wenyingzhuangia sp. | reverse complement strand
TTGGTATTCAGATCTTTGGAGCCAATTTAGAGTCCATGCTTAGAACTGTAGAGATTGTTGAGCAATCAAAACCAGATATAATAGACATCAATTTTGGATGTCCTGTAAAAAAGGTAGTGAGCAAAGGAGCAGGAGCAGGTATTTTAAAAGACATCGATTTGATGGTTTCCTTAACCAAAGAAATGGTAAAACACACTCATTTGCCTGTTACTGTAAAAACCCGTTTGGGGTGGGATGAAAACTCAATAATGATTGAAGAGGTAGCGGAGCGATTGCAGGATGTTGGCTGTGCTGCAATTTCTATTCACGGAAGAACTCGTGCTCAAATGTATAAAGGAGATGCCGATTGGACGAGAATTGCTGCTGTAAAAAACAATCCTCGCATGCACATTCCTGTTTTTGGAAATGGAGATGTGACCAGTCCTGAGCGTGCGGTTGAAATGAGAGATGATTATGGTCTAGATGGCTGTATGATTGGTAGGGCTTCTATTGGAAATCCATGGTTTTTTAACGAGGTCAAACATTTTATGGCAACTGGAGCGCATCTGCCCGTAGCCTCCATAAAAGATAGGGTAGAAGTGGCCAAAAGACATTTAGAAATGGAAATTGCTTGGAAAGAAAATGAAGTTCAAGCCGTGATGGAAACCCGAAGGCATTATGCCAATTATTTTAAAGGAATTAGAGATTTCAAAGCGTATAGAATTCGTTTGGTTACCGAAGACTCTGCTCAGGGAGTTTATGACATTATGAATGAAATCGTAGATAGATTTGGGCATGTATCTCATGAATTATTGATGCAAAAATAGTGCTCCACATTTTTGATTCATTTTAGTAACGTTTTGTTAAGGTGAGCTCAATAAATTATATGTTTAAGTAGTACAACTCTTTTGACTGCTAACTCCTATAAATTTGAGTAGAAAACACAGGATCGCTCTTACGATTTCCTAAATAATTCTTATTTTTAACTTAAATAAAAGAAAAACCAAGTGTCAGATTATTTAGAAGGATTAAATTCCCCCCAGCGAGCAGCTGTTGAACAAATGGAGGGTCCCATGATTATTATTGCCGGTGCAGGGTCTGGAAAAACAAGAGTGCTAACCTACAGGATTGCCCATTTGTTAAAAAATGGAGTAGATTCTTTTCAGATACTTTCTTTAACGTTTACCAACAAAGCGGCTCGTGAAATGAAAAACCGTATTGCTTCAGTGGTAGGACAAAGCGAAGCTAAAAATTTATGGATGGGAACTTTTCACTCCGTTTTTGCAAGGATCTTACGTTCCGAAGCAGACAAACTAGGGTATCCTTCAAGTTTTACCATTTATGATTCTCAAGATACCGTCCGTTTGATGAATTCCATCATTAAAGAAATGGGATTGAGTAAAGATCAGTACAAATCAAAATCGATTTTAAGTAGAATTTCTCAGTTCAAAAATAATCTAATCACAGTAAAAGCCTATGGAAACAATCCAGAATTGATAGAGGCAGATACCATGGCCATGCGACCCCAAATGGGCGCGATTTATAAAGAATATGTAGACAGGTGCTTTAAAGCAGGAGCGATGGATTTTGATGATTTATTGTTGCGTACCAACGAATTACTGGTCCGTTTTCCTGAGGTTTTATCGAAATATCAAGATAGATTTAGATATGTAATGGTCGATGAGTATCAAGATACCAACCATTCTCAATATTTAATCGTTCGTGCTTTGGCAGATAGATTTCAGAATATTTGCGTGGTAGGAGATGATTCCCAATCTATCTATGCGTTCCGTGGTGCGAACATCAACAATATTTTAAATTTTCAAAAGGATTATCCTGACGTAAAAACGTTTAAACTAGAACAAAACTATAGGTCTACAAGCAACATTGTAGAAGCTGCCAATAGTTTGATTGAAAAAAACAAAACTCGTTTAGATAAAACTATTTTTACAGCCAATGATGAAGGCGGTAAAGTAAAGATCATGCGTACCCTTTCTGATGGAGAAGAAGGTCGTTGGGTAGCAAATTCTATTTTTGACAATGCTATGAATTTGCAAAAAACCTATGATGATTTTGCTATTTTGTATAGAACCAATGCACAATCTCGTGCCATGGAAGATGCCCTGCGAAAAAAGGGAATCAAATACAAGATTTACGGAGGGTTGTCTTTTTATCAACGCAAAGAAATAAAAGATTTGCTGGCTTATTTGCGAGTCTTAATTAACCCTAATGATGAAGAGGCCTTAAAGAGGATTATCAATTATCCTGCTAGAGGAATTGGAGAGACAACGATGGATAAATTATCTGTTGCGGCCAATCATTACAATAAATCTTTGTTTGAAATTGTATCGGATATAGAACATACGGATATCAAAATTCAAGGGCCGACGAAAACCAAGTTGAATAATTTTTCAACATTAATTCAGAGTTTACAAATCACGGCGAAGGGGCATAATGCTTTTGAAGTTGCGGATGAGGTAGTCAAAAGAGTAGGTTTGATTAAAGATTTGCAAGTTGATGGTACCCCAGAAGCTGTAAATAGAGTAGAAAACGTTCAAGAATTATTGAATGGAATGAAAGACTTTATTGAAGAAAGAAAAGAACAGGATTTAGACGATAGTTTGACCGCTTTTCTAGAAGATGTTGCTTTGGCCTCTACTTTTGATCAGAAAGATGAAGACGATACTCCAATGGTGTCTTTGATGACCATTCACTTGGCCAAGGGGTTAGAATTTCCATACGTCTATATTGTAGGAATGGAAGAAAGTTTGTTTCCGTCAGCGATGAGTATCAATACAAGGGCAGAACTAGAAGAAGAAAGACGTTTGTTTTACGTTGCGATTACCAGAGCAGAAACACAATGTTATTTGAGTTTTGCACATACACGCTACCGATGGGGAAAGTTGATTGATTGTGAACCGAGTAGGTTTTTGGAAGAGATTGATGAGCGTTTTATAGAGCATTTAGCCCCCCAACGAAATAAAGTGGTAGCCAATCGATTTGTAGACAGTAGTTTGTTTGAAGAAGATGATGTTCCAAAAGAAAAAATTAGGTTTAGAAAGCCTGTAACTCGCTCTGTTAGGAATCAGGAAAAAGTTGAAAAGAAAACCCCTTTCAAATCTCCCCAGAATTTAAAAAAAGTAACTCCTAAATTAGCACAGCAAACAAGCAATAAGCTTGCTCAAAAATTGGTCAAAGGAAATAGAGTGAGTCACGCTAAGTTTGGAGAAGGAGAAGTGATACATGTTGAAGGAACAGGTGTCAATATAAAAGCTGAAGTCAGATTTGAAGCTGTTGGTACAAAAAAAATATTACTTCAATTTGCCAAGCTAAACATAATAGACGCTTAGGCACTAATACAAAACTAAATATCAAATATATTTTCCATTTAGGATAAATAATTGTTTCTTGTAAGAACAATTGTTGATGAGGTTTTTTCGCCTGAAAACAATCAAAAATTAACAAAAATACTTAAATAAAACTATGGGTTTTGATTTAGAATATAACTCTGAAAGGAGTACTTTGATTATTCCAGAATATGGGAGGCATGTACAAAAGTTAGTCAATCATTGTGTCGCTCTAGAAGATGAACAAGAAAGAGAGAAAATGGCTAATGCCATTATAGATGTCATGGGTAACTTACAACCTCACTTGAGAGATGTTCCTGATTTTAAGCATAAGTTATGGGATCAGTTATTCATCATGTCTAAGTTTGAATTGAAAGTAGAATCTCCATATGAAAAATTAACGATTGAAGAAGTTAATGCGAAACCAGAACGTTTAGATTATCCAAAATCTGCAAGTAAGTATAAGTTTTACGGAAATAATATTCAGACGATGATAGATGTTGCTTTGTCTTGGGAAGAGGGAGAGCTTAGAGATGCTTTGATTCTCAACATAGCAAATCACATGAAAAAATGTTACTTAAATTGGAACAAAGATACCGTGGAAGACGGAGTTATTTTTAACCATTTAAATGAATTATCTAAAGGAGTCATCGATTTAAGAAAATCAGAAATAGAACTTGTGTTGAGTTCGACCTTATTGCGTAAGAGTAATTCTGGCAGAATGAATGCTTCTCAGACGAAGAACAATAATAACAACCGAAATAACGGTAGAAAGCATAACAATAATCACAAAAATCGCAAATAATCTTACTACATGGCAACATTTAGAGTAGAAGGAGGTCATCCATTGAACGGTGAAATTACACCACAAGGAGCAAAAAATGAAGTATTACAAATTTTATGTGCTGTTTTGTTAACTCCCGAGAAAGTCACGATAGAGAATATTCCTAATATCATTGATGTCAATAAATTGATCTCAATTTTGGGAGATTTGGGGGTAAAAGTCAAGCAATTAAACGACCATGCCTACGAATTTCAGGCAGATGAGGTTGACATAGATTATTTAAGTTCTTCCGATTTTAAAGAAGATGGTAAAAAATTAAGAGGTTCAATCATGTTGGTCGGGCCTATGTTGGCTCGTTTTGGAAAGGGGTATATTCCTAAGCCAGGAGGGGATAAGATAGGAAGAAGAAGACTAGACACACACTTTGAGGGTTTCGTTAACCTTGGAGCTAAATTTAGGTACAATAAAGAAGAACATTTTTACGGAGTGGAATCTCCAAAGTTAAAAGGTGTGAACATGTTATTAGATGAGGCTTCTGTGACAGGGACAGCAAACATCGTGATGGCAGCAGTTTTAGCAGAGGGAATAACCACTATTTATAATGCGGCCTGTGAACCCTACTTACAGCAATTGTGTCATATGTTGAACAGGATGGGGGCCAAAATATCAGGGGTAGGCTCTAATTTGTTGACCATAGAGGGAGTTGTCGCTTTAGGAGGAACAAAGCATAGGGTGCTACCAGATATGATTGAGATAGGATCATGGATTGGTATGGCAGCGATGACAAAATCTGCATTAACCATAAAAGATGTTTCTTGGGAGAACTTAGGTCAGATTCCTCGTGTTTTTAGAAAATTAGGAATAAGATTAGAGCAAAAAGGAGATGATATTTATGTACCCAAGCAAGATTCTTATGAAATAGAAAGCTATATAGACGGATCTATGTTGACCGTATCAGATGCTCCTTGGCCTGGGTTTACTCCAGATTTACTTAGCATCATATTGGTCGTTGCTACCCAAGCCAGAGGAACGGTTTTGATACATCAAAAAATGTTTGAAAGTCGATTGTTCTTTGTCGATAAACTAATAGATATGGGTGCAAAGGTGATTTTATGTGATCCTCATAGAGCAAATGTTGTTGGGATGAATCATCAACACAGTTTAAAAGCAATGACGATGAGTTCGCCGGACATTAGAGCTGGAATTAGTTTGTTAATAGCTGCATTGTCAGCTAAGGGAACAAGTATAATTCACAATGTGGAACAAATAGATCGTGGATATCAAAATATTGTTGAGAGATTACAAGCAGTAGGAGCGAAAATTGAACGTATCGATTAGTTTTTTCAATAGTACAGAGATAAAAAAAAGTGAATCCGAATGGATTCACTTTTTTTATTGGTTTTAATTTTGATCTAAATCTTTCTTGCTTTGTCAAGCATCATATGATCAACTAGCACCATTGCAGATAATGCTTCTACAATGGGAATGGCTCTAGGAACTACACAAGGATCGTGACGACCTTTTCCCATCATGGTTACTATATTTCCATCTTTGTCAATTGTTTCTTGTTCTTGAATTACTGTAGCCACAGGTTTAAATGCAACCTTGAAATAAATATCCATACCGTTACTGATTCCTCCTTGTATACCGCCAGAGAAATTAGTTTTGGTAGAACCATCGGTATTAAAGATATCGTTGTGTTGACTTCCTGTCATTGTTGCACCTTCAAAACCGCTACCAAATTCAAAACCTTTTACAGCGTTGATTGACAACATGGCTTTTCCTAGTTGTGCATGTAATTTGTCAAAAATAGGTTCTCCCAATCCTACAGGTACATTTTGAATAACACAAGTAACAATACCTCCTACGGTGTCTCCTTGTTTTTTAATTTGTCCAATGTAATCGATCATTTCTTGTGCTTTTTTTGCATCAGGACAACGAGCGATATTACTTTCTGTCAAAGAAAAATCTAATTCTTGATAAGGAGTTTCTAGATGAATGTTTCCCACAGAAGAGGTGAAAGCATTTATTTTTATATCTGGGATGGCTTGTTTTGCAATCGCGCCACCAACGACCCAATTGGCTGTTTCTCTAGCTGAGGTTCTTCCTCCACCTTTATAATCTCTATGACCGTATTTTTGACTATAGGTATAATCTGCATGTGAGGGTCTATATTGATCTTTGATGTGGGAATAGTCTTTTGATTTTTGATTGGTATTGACAATTCTAAATCCAATTGAAGCGCCAGTGGTAATTCCATCAAAAATTCCCGCCATAAATTCAACGGTATCGGGTTCTTTACGCTGAGTTACAATTTTAGATTGCCCTGGTTTTCTTCTGTCAAGTTCTTTTTGAATTGCATCAAAATCTAATGTAATACCAGCAGGGCATCCATCAATCACTCCTCCAATTGCAGGTCCATGTGATTCACCAAAAGTGGTGAGGGTAAATAGGTTTCCAAATTTATTCGCCATGAAAAAAATAATTTTAGACAAATTTAACGAAAACTTTTTGCTTGACACTTTAAAAAGGATAACAATCGGTTTTTTTAGCAAAACCAAGATCTACAATAGAAACAAGGAGTATACATAGTTTGGCCATTACTTCTTCATCATTTTTACGCTTTAAATTTATAGTTCCTCAGAAATTTTTGAGAAGGTTAAAAAAACTTAAAAAAACATTTTATTAAAACCAAAAGTGTCCTATATTTGCACTCGCAAACGAGAAATCGTGAGACGCTTAGGAGAAATGGCAGAGTGGTCGAATGCGGCAGTCTTGAAAACTGTTGACTGTAACAGGTCCGGGGGTTCGAATCCCTCTTTCTCCGCAAAAGGAAACCCACAACAAACGTTGTGGGTTTTTTATTTTCCAAAAAACCAAACTTGTTTGCCTTTTTTGGAAAATAAAAAAGACAAAATTCTTGGAAAGAATATGGGTTTCTATGCTTGCTCAGGATATCATACTGGAATGCACGTAGTGAATCCCGATTTGTTTCAATGAATAGGCTTCTTTATTTAAAATAGATATCTACGTGGTAGCAATATAATATTGTATGAATACGATAATCCTCTTATCTTTGAGAAGTACAAAACTAATTTAATGAGGTATCTCGTAGTTTTTTTCCTTTTTTTAATAGCCAATGCAACAGCACAAACGGTAAGAATAAATGAAGTAGTTTCTTCCAATTCTGTCTATACAGACGAAGATGGAGATACCCCCGATTGGTTAGAAATCCACAATTACGGATCACAAGACGTTTCTATCAATGGGTGGTCTTTGTCTGATGATCCAGAGACCCTTGAAAAGTGGACATTTCCTAATATAAAACTTTCTCCAGATGCGTATTTACTTTTGTGGGCCTCCTCAAAAGATCGCTCCAATATCAGTTACTCTAGAACCCTCATCAATTGGGGAGATACTTTTCAATATCTGCTTCCAACTTCTGAACCCAGTTTTAATTGGAAAGTACTCAGTTTTGATGATTCTAGTTGGTCTGAAGGAGCCTCTGGTTTTGGTTATGCAGATGGAGATGACGCGACAATTATACCGAATGGCTCTAGATCTGTATATCTTAGAAAGACTTTTACGATATCGGATGTTTCAGCTGTTTCTTCATTAATTTTAGACATGGATTATGATGATGCTTTTGTGGCTTACATAAATGGTATAGAAGTGGCACGTGCAAATATTAATGGTGTGCCTCCTGCCTATGATGCTGGAACGATTACTGATCATGAAGCGCAATTATATTTGGGAGGGACCCCCGAAAGATTTCAGATTTCAGTTCAATCTTAAACGATGGAGAAAATATACTAAGCATTCAAGCCCAAAATATAAGTGAAGGTTCTTCAGATTTTACCATCATTCCTTTTTTGTCTGCAGTGTTTTCATCTCCGAGTAGTGTGGGTGTTGAACCTCCAGCTATTTTGGGATTATCGACCAATAATTTTCATACCAATTTTAAAATTTCCTCAACTTCAGAGACACTTATTTTAACGGACAACACAGGAACCCTTATTGACGAAATTACTGCAGAGAAACTTCCTCCAAACACATCGATAGGAGTTTCTGAAAGCTCTGAAAATGTGGTAACTTACTTGGAGACCACACCAGGAAGTGAGAATTCCAACAATGAATTTTTAGGAGCTGTCCAAAGTGAGGTTCTTTTTTCACAAGAAGGAGGACTAATAAATGGGCCTGTAAGTCTAATATTATCGGGTAATAATTCAGAAGAATTTATACGGTATACACTCGATGGAAGTGCTCCTTCAGAATCGTCATT
>NZ_JBDNAI010000044.1:0-42582 GCF_039768515.1 Wenyingzhuangia sp. | reverse complement strand
CACAACAACGGGTTCTCTTTCTTCGAGCACAAATTCTTTATATGTGTTGGTGCTCTCTTTTGAACATGAAGAGAATGAGGTAAGAACAACCAATGTACAACTTAATAGTGCGATGCTGTGACCAGCGTTAAATTTTTTCATAATTATACTTTATAGTTTTTCACAAAATTAAATATTAAACTGTTCAAACTGTCCTGTGCTATACTGAGTTCAACCATATTCCCTTTAATTATTGAACCTAATTATCAGGGATACTTATTTAACAAGTTGTTTGTATTGTTTTGATAAATAAAAATAGATGATTTTGGGACACGATTATTTTTTATTTATCAATTGAATCTATCATGATAGTACAGGACAGCATTTTTTTTTTTTAAAATCAATTTTACAAATGTATTAATCCTTTAGCTTTTATGAAAAAAACAATTACTTCAAAATTACGGTATTCATCATTAGTATTTCTTTTTACTTGGTTTGTAAATGCTCAAGTTGTCTTAGAATCAGAAGTGCATATTACAGATTTAGCCATGTATTTTGATGGTAATAAAGTAGCCCTCAGTACCTCTACAAACTCACAGTCGGGTTATGATTATGTTTATGGAACTGCGCTCACACCTCATGGAGATTGTATAAAAGCTTATGAAAACTATGTTTTTATGACTTGGTATAGAGGAGGAAAGAATGATCGTCATGTGATGCTTACCCGTTACAACAAAGATACAGGTGTCAAAAAAACAATTGAATTTCCTCATCAGCATACTGGGTATAATGGTAAGTGGTGGATTGGAGAAACTCACAATACTATTGCTGTAGGGATTTGTCCAAAAGACGGTACCATACATATGGTCTACGATATGCACCGAAATGGAAATGTTGCTGCTTTTTCTAATGACTATTTAAGATATTCTTATTCTGTGAAAAATGCAGCTACAGTGTCAGATGATGAGTTTGATATCAATTTATTTGTTCAGTCACCGAACAATAACTACAAACATTTGGCTTTCCCAGGAATCACAGATACCAATACTACAAAATTATTGACTTATCCTGCTTTTTTTACCAATGATCAAGGCGATTTATTTATGAAAAATAGATTTGGTTATTCAGAAAATGGTAAGTTTTTGTTTGCAAAATATGACGGTCATGATTGGGAAGGTTATACCGACTTTAACAGAACAGGTGCTTCTGGTTTTGGAAGTGAATACAATTGGGGTCTTTACGGAGATATGAAATACTTGAATGGAAAAATAAGAATTGGTTTTCAAAGGAGATCGAATAATAGACAAGATAAATATTTGTATCAGAATGGTTTTTACTATGCGTATTCAGATGATCCGAGCGGTTTAAATCAGTGGAAAGATCATGAAGGACTAGGCTTTTCAAGGCCACTGGCAATCGCAGATAAAATATTGATTTCTGAACCAGGTGATGAAGTTTCTACCACTCAGAAGAATGCTGTTTATATGGTAAGTGGTTTTGACTGGACAGTAACTGAAAATAATGATATTCATTTTATAGGCAAGGTAAAAGACAATGAGAACAATGTCACTAAGTACGTACATACTTACAAACCTGCTGGCGCGACTAGTTTTACAACATCAACAAATTTTTCAGGTGCAGAGACCCTTTATTCTTCAGGAGACAATGTATATATTATAGGGTTGAATTCGTCAGGAAGGCCAAGGATAAAAAAAGCTAGTGGAGGGACAAATCTTTTTACAACGGTTTATGAAGCGACCACAGGGAAACGTTTTAGAAAAGGGCAAGCGTATATTTATGAGGGTAAATTATATTACTATTTGTTAGAAAACAATACTACAGACAGTGATGATACACAACCTACCTATATGCAAATTATTGATTTGGGTATAGATAATGGACCAAAACCTTTTGCAGTAAATGTAGTGAGTCCGATAGATAATGAATCTTTTGATGAAGGAGAAATTGTTCAGCTGTTTGCAAATGCTACCACTGATTCAGGAGAAATTGAAAAGGTCGAATTTTTCATTGACGATATTTCCATAGCAGAAGATACGACAAAACCGTACTTGCTCGATTGGGTTGCTCAAAGTATTGGAAGGCACACTGTAAAAGCCAAACTATATAAAAAAACAGGAGAAATCACCACCTCTCTAACAGTTACGATAGAAGTTACGGAAGTTGATCATTCAGATTTGACTAATGATACATATCGGTTGAAAAACATAGGGACAGGAAAGTTTTTAACAGATTCTGGCGTAAGTGCTACCGCAGTTGAAATGAGCAATTCAGGAGAAGAAACAGATAGACATTGGACTTTTGTTGAAAGTGGAGATTATTATAATATAGATAGCGAAACCTTTGGTGTTTTGCGAGCAACAGGATCAGCGTTTCCAACGGGAGCCTATTTTGTTGTAAGCACCACAAAATCGTCTCCTACAAGTGATACTGACAAAGTTTGGACAATTCATTACCATGAAATTGAAGACACTTTTAGGTTTGAATCAAAAAACAACGATAGGTTCTTATATCAGGATACCAACGGAGATGTAACGAATATTAGTATTGACGAATCAGACGTACAGATGTTGAATAGGAGCAAATGGAAAGCAATAGCTACAAGTGAAAGTTTGACTACATCCATAATGAGTATTAAAAAACCATCAATCAAAATTTTCCCAAATCCAGTTCTAAATCAAAGATTTACGATTGTTTTAAATAATACTTTGAGTGCTGACCTACTCATTTATAATGCTGTAGGGAGGATGGTTTATAAAGGGTCAACTTCCAATGGGGAGTTTAAATTTGACAGTACCTTTGTTTTTAGCCCTGGAGTATATTTAGTAAAGGTAATGTCAAGCCATGAAGAAACATCACGTACAAAGTTGATGATAAGATAAATAAGATTAAATCACAAGAAGATGAAACGATTTACTTTAAAATTCAAATTACTGTTCATTATATTCTCAGTTGCTATTGCATTTTCTCCAAAAAGTGCTGCACAAGTAACATTTTTAGAAAGCTCAAAAATTACAGATCAAGCATTGTATTTTTGGAAAGCAGATGACGCTAAACCTTATCATTATGGAGCAAGTATCAATCCACATGGTAATTGTATGAAAGTTTCAAACGGATTTGTGTTTTACACTTGGTATCGAGGTGGCTGGGCAGACCGTACCTTGATGGTTTCTAGAAAGAAAATTGGAGAAGGTTCTTGGGTTCATGTAGCATTGCCTGCAAAAATGAGTTTAGTAGGGGGTAAAGGAGATACACATTTAACTACAAATATTGGGGTTTGTTCTATTGATGGAACTGTACATTTGATGTTTGATCATCATAATGAAGATTTAAATTATATACGTTCGAAGAAAAACATAGCATACGGACCTGATAGTGATTTTGTTTTAGAAAATTTCTTACCTCAACAAGATTATTTAATTCCAGGGGAGAAAGTCACAAGTGTTACTTATCCTGATTTGTTTACTAATGGCAGAGGAGAGATGTATTTTGAAAGACGATTAGGCTCTGCTGTGGGAGGTGATATTATTATGACTTATTATGATGGGCATAGCTGGTCTGTAGAAACAACAATCATAAGGGGAAGGGGAAACGAGGTCTCTCAAGGAGAGCGAAATTTTGCATATGGTAGTGCACATTTTCTAAATGGGAAATTTTATTATGCATATTCTCCAAGATGGGCAGAATCACCAACTACTTTAAATGAAGGAGTTTACCTAATGGAATTGGGAGACAGAATGAATGACAAAGCAACCACTGTTGAGGGTAAAAGTTATGATTTACCTATTATAGATCATGCTCCTTTTTTAATTGCAGATCCTCGTAGTGTTCCAGATCTTGCGGGATGGGCAGGTGGACCTCAAGTGGCGATATCACCAAAAAATGATATCTATCTATATCAAAAGCCCAAGAATACGGATGCATACAATTATCTCAAGAAAGATGATGAAATTGAGTTTACAGAAGATAGAAACAAAGGCTCATTAGGTATATTTTATGGTAAACGCATGTATAAGTTTACTATTTCTGGAGGTAATTTTATTGTAACAAGTGCTTTAGCAGGTTCTTATTCTTGGCGAGAGGATTTTAGAAAGAGTATTGGGCTAAGTGTAAAAAAGAGCATCACTGTAATGGAAGATGGACTCATTGCAGTAGTTTTTAGTGAGGCAAAGAATAGTGAAGAAGTTCCTGTACATTGTTTTGCATTTCAATTAGAGAAAGAGGAGTACACTACTCAAGAAATCAATTTTGATGTTTTATCTGAAAAAATAGAAGGTGACTCGGATTTTGATTTAAATGCATCAGCAAGTTCAGGTCTAACAGTTTCATACCAATCTTCAAATACTAATATTGCCCGTATTGTAGAGGATAACAAAGTTAAAATAATGGGAGTGGGTTCTTGTCAAATAGTGGCAAGCCAAAATGGAAATGGGATCTATGATAGTGCTCCAGAGGTAAGACAAACTCTAATCATCAAATCGAACCCCTCTAAATTAAACCAAACTGTAAATTTCGACTTATCGAAAACAACTTATGTTTGGGGAAGTTCAGTTGAAATTTTAAATGCGACAGCAACTTCAGAATTGCCAATAACTTATGAAAGTTCTAATACAGATGTTGCCGTTATTGTAGAGGGTAAAATAGAAGTAAAACGTGCAGGAAAAACTACGATCAGTGCGTTCCAATCAGGAAATGACACTTATAATGCAGCGCCGATAGTTGGTTATGAATTAACTGTGCCTGTTCGTGAACAAGAAATTACGTTTCAGGATATTCCAACGTTGACTTCTGGAAGTGATGAGATTGGTCTTGTAGCTACGAGTAACAATCCTGATGCCCAATTAAGATTTGTAGCTCCAAATAATCAAGTGGTTATTGTTTGGAGTAATAAAGTAAGACACGCACTGGGTGCAGGGACTGCAACAGTAACAGTTTCTGATACAGGGAATGAATATTTTACTTCGGCTCAGGCTACAAAAACAATTACAGTAAAAGCTAAAACACACAAAATCCCTGCAGAGATAGAGGCAGAATATTACAGCGCAAAAAGCGGGGTGAACGTAACAAGGTGGAGCAATTCAGTGTTCTATTTAAATGCTTGGAATGTAGGAGATTATGCTGAATACACCATTGACGTTCCAAAGGATGGAATATATCCTTTAGAAATTTTTGCCGCTTCAACAACAACTGACAAAAAGTTAAAGATAATGACAGGGTCCACTCAGTTGAAGTCTGTAACCCTTACAAAAACGCCTAATTTGACTAGATTTTTATCTACAAAAACATCTATTTCTCTTCAAAAAGGAGTTCAACAAATAAGAGTAGTAGGAGAAGTTGGAGGCTTTAACTTTGATAAAATGATCATTGGTGATGCTACAGTTGCAGCTGGTGGCGAGGGATCAGATGATGTTTTTTGGTTTAGGAATATTGCTACGAAAGAATTTTTAGGCGAAGGTCCTTCTAGTGCTCAACCCGTTGTTATGCACAGCGAAATTGGAGGCAAAGAGAGACAATGGGAAATTACAGAAGTTACAGGAACAAGTTTTGTTAATATAGACAATATGCAAAGTGGTATCCTACGAGCTACAGGAGCTGCATTTGTAGCAGGTGCTTATGCAGTTGTGAGTACAACAAAGGTAGCTCCAGCTACAGATTCAGATAAAGTATGGACTTCACATTACAATGAAGTGACTAATACCTATAGGTTTGAGGCAGGAACCAGTGGACGTTTTTTATATCAAGAGGAAAGTGGAAGTGTTATTACCATTGCAGTTGAGGACACAGATACAAGAAGTATATGGCAAGTACTTCCAACAAGCCAAAGTTTGAGTACGGCTGAAGCGATTGCCCTTAATGCTTCTATGAAAATTTACCCAAATCCAGCTAAAGAAGATTTTAGAATTATGTTTCAAAATTTGGACAGTGCTGAGGTAAAAATTTATAGTGTATTGGGAAAAGTAGTTTATCAAAACACTACAAAAAATGGTGCTATCGATGTGACTAGTAATGACAATCTGAGTTCTGGGGTATATTTGGTAAAAGCACAAGATGATGAAGGAAGATTATACCACACAAAATTAATCATTGAGTAAAAATTGGGATCATTTAGATGATTTGATTGCGTGTTGATTGTGTTAAGAGTTACGGTTATGTTAGACTGAGAAGAACAAAAAGTTTGTTTCTGTTTTTTCGAGACGAAACAGGATGTAACAGGATAGATGCAAAAGAGTGTATTCTTAATTTGTCATCTTAAAACAAAATCAAAATGAAAAGACGTAACTTTTTAGAACTTTCAGTTTTAGCTGGTGTTGGTGTGTCTTTACCAATGTCGGGAATATTAAGTGCTTGCTCCGATCACCCAGAACATTCATTAGAATTTAAAAATCTAATTTCAGGTTTGTTAAAAGATTGGAGCGATGGAATGTTAAAAGTGCAAATCAACAATCCGTCTGATTTAAATGTTCATGGTGCTTTAGGCTGTCCTTCTTGTTCTCATATTCATGGACGTTGTATGGATGCAGTCTACCCCTTTTTATATATGGCAGATACTACAGGGGATCAAAAATATGTAGAGGGTGCAAAACTAGTAATGCTTTGGGCAGAAAATAATGTATCTCAAGAAAGTGGTGCTTGGACAGTTATAAAGAACCCTAAATCTTGGAAAGGAATAACCGTTTTTGGGGCCATAGCTTTGGCCGAAGCGTTGCATTATCATGGACATGTCCTTGATGAGAATACTCGTAAGTCATGGACCAATCGTCTTGAAAAAGCGGGTCAGTACCTTTATGACACATTTACCATTGATTTTACCAATATAAATTATCCAGGTACTGCAGTTTATGGTTTAAACTTGATAGGTGATATTTTAGATAGAAGTGATTTTAAGGTCAAGAGTAAAAAATTGGCGTCTGAAGTAAAAGCATACTTTACAGAGCATGAAGGCTTACTGTTTGGAGAATGTAAAAAGAGTTCTAGCAAACTAAGCGAAAAGGGTTTGCATGGAGTAGATTTGGGCTATAATGTTGAAGAAACTTTAAATGGTCTGGTGATGTATGCTCTGAAAGAACAAGATGAAGAGCTCTTAGGGTTATTAACAAAATCGTTAAATAGTCACTTGGAATTTATGTTGCCTGATGGAGGTTGGGACAACAGTTGGGGAAATAGAATGTACAAGTGGACGTATTGGGGAAGTAGAACCTGTGATGGTAGTCAGCCTGCATTTGCTATGATGTCGGATATTAATCCTGCATTTGGAACGGCGGCTGTAAAAAACACAGAATTATTGAAACGCTGTACAGCTGATGGATTGCTTCATGGTGGACCAGGCTTTATTGAGGCAGGAATACCTCCGTGTGTACACCATACATTTGCCCATGCAAAACCTTTAGCGGCTTTATTAGATCATTGGGAGCATTTACCTAAAACAAACACAAATAATAGTTTGCCTAGAACGACAGCAGATGGAGTCAAACACTTTAAAGATTTAGAGGTGTTTCTTTTTTCAAGGGGAGATTGGCGTGGAACCGTAAGCGCTTATGATGCAGAATACCATTATAAATATGATTTTCGTCAAGCTTCAGGTGGAGCCCTAGGTCTTCTGTATCATAATAAAGTAGGTCTTTTATGTTCGGCAAGTATGGCAGAGTATTCTTTGGTAGAAAAGAACAATCAACAACCACAACCAGGAAAAGATATTTGTTTAACTCCAAGGGTAGAAGTTTTCAAGAATGATATTTGGTATACAAACTTATACGATTTACCAGCAAAAGTTAATGCTAAAGATGAAAACGGAACCATCGAACTGTTGGCGGATGTAAAATTAAAAAACGTAGATAGAGATGAAGTGATAGGAACTGCTTCTGCATTTGATATTGCTTATAACTGTTCTGCCAATCAAACAGAAATTAAAGTGAATACAAAACAAGATATTGTTGAAAAAACAGCTTTTGTATTACCTGTAGTTTCTCCTTCAAGTGAAAAGGTTACCATTGTTAGTGAATTTGAAATCACCATTCAAAAACCAGAAGGGTTGGTAATTATTAAAGCAAACGCTCCAATTAAAACTAAAGAAATAGAAGGAAAAAGAACTTTTAATATGGTGCCAGGAGTTGAAGCCTTACCATTAGAAGTATACTTTCCAGAAGATGCCAAATCTATCAATTTATCCATTACTGTTGGTTAATGTTTTTAAGCACGATAAATAGGGATTTAACTCCTCAAAATTTATTTACATCACAATTTCTTGATTAGATCATTTAAGCAGATTAGGACAAATAATTAAAAGAAAATGAAAAATCGATTATTATTGACTATTAACTTGGTATTTACTTTGTGTGTTGCCATTAATGGTAATGCGGCAATAAAGACAAATATCACACCAGTAGATTTGCGTTGTGAATACCTTGTAAATCCTCTGGGGATAGACAATACTAGTCCAAGGTTAAGTTGGAAACTACTAGGCGATCTAATGGTTAGAGGTCAAAAGCAAATCGCCTATCAAGTACTTGTTGCAAGTAGTCTAGAAAATATCAATAGAAATATAGCTGATGTTTGGGATTCTGAAAAAGTACACTCCAATCAGTCGGTAAATAACATTTATGCAGGGGTTTCACTACTGTCAGCCAAGCAGTATTTTTGGAAAGTTAGGATTTGGAATCAGGAGGGTAGGGTCTCAAAATGGAGTAGAAAAGCCTATTTTTCTACGGGTATGCTTCAACAGTCCGATTGGAAAGGAGATTGGATAATGAAATCTGATCAAAAGAAAATAGATCACAATTGGTATAGAAAAAACTTTATACTGAAAGAAAATCCAACTTCGGCAACAGTCTTTGTTGGGTCTTTTGGATATCATGAATTGTACGTTAATGGAGAAAAAATTACTGAAAATGTATTGAATCCAGTGTCTTCTTATATGAAAAAGAGGATTCCTTATTTGACTTATGATATTTCTAAAAAATTAAAAAAAGGAGATAATGTTATTGCGATATGGCATGCTGCAGGTTGGGCAAGATGGAAACGAATCAGTGAGTATAGGAATATTCCATTTGTTTTCAAAGCACAAGCAGAAATTCAGGTAGGAGATAATAAAATATCTCTAAAATCAGATCAAACATGGAAAACCAAAAAAAGCCACACATCATATTATGGTGATTGGGATATTCTTCGTTTCGGTGGAGAAACCATAGATGATAGCAAAAGAGAGGACGATTGGAACACTCCGGAATATGATGACAGCAATTGGAGGAATGCAAGTGTATACGATCACAAAATAC
The DNA here is from genome assembly GCF_039768515.1 of Wenyingzhuangia sp. Taxonomy (NCBI): domain Bacteria; kingdom Pseudomonadati; phylum Bacteroidota; class Flavobacteriia; order Flavobacteriales; family Flavobacteriaceae; genus Wenyingzhuangia; species Wenyingzhuangia sp. Next base: position 33,313 of record NZ_JBDNAI010000044.1, on the reverse strand, counting down.
TCAATACTAAAATCCCTGAAGGGAATAATATCAGTTTTGCTTTGAACAGCAGAAAGAATAGAGAGGTTAGAGCTTTATATAGTCCTATAAAAACGAAATTAAGTGCTCAAATGGTAGAACCTCAAGTAAAGTTTAAAGAGATAAAAGCTGTTGCTGTGGATAAAAATTATGATGGCACCTATCGTATTGATATGGGAGAAAATTATACAGGGTTTTTTGAAATGGATTTGTACAAAGGAACAGAAGGGGACTCTATTTTGTTTGAGATAAGTGATCAGATAGAAACCACTTCAAGTTGGAATCAGAAGAGCAAATATATTTATGGTAAGATTGGAGAGGGTAAATTCCAAAATCGTTTTAATGTAGCAGGTGGTAGATGGATTACAGTTTATGGTTTGACATATGAGCCCAAAATTGAAGATGCAACAGGATATGTAATTACCAATAATCGTAAGCAGATTAGTAGTTTTGAATCTTCAAGTGAGCAACTAAATCAGATCTATCAAATCAATTTGAACACCTATTTAGCCAATACTATGGATGGTTTTTTGGTAGATTGTCCGCACCGAGAACGTCGAGGTTGGGGAGAAGTAACCGTAGCCGCTATGTATGGTGATGCCTTGCCAAATTTTGAGAGTGGGGCGTATATGGATCAATATCTTCAATATACTAGAGATGCACAATTATCAGATGGTCAAACGAGAGCCGTATTAAATGAAGAAGATCGTCCGTTTTTAATGTGGAAAGCCAACAATCCATTAACGGTCTGGGAAACCTATAGGATGTTAGGAGATAAAAAAGTGCTAGAAGATAATTACCAATCCATGCAAAAATGGATGACTTGGCTGTATGAGCATTCCAATTCTAATACTGGTGGTTTAATAATTGGTGAACAAGGAAAAAGAGAAATGCCTGGTTTGGGGGACTGGTGTACGCCACGTGGTAATTTCTGGACAAGCAGTAACTCTCCAGAAGCAGTTCATTTTAACAATTGTTTGTATGCTTTTATGTTAGAAAATGCGATGCATATTGCTGAAGTTTTAGGTAAAACTGAGGATGCTAAAACATATGAAGATAGACTTAGAATTCAGCGAGAAGCTACTCATAAACAGTCTTACAATCCAGAAACTGGTAAATATTTAAAAGGGTATCAAGTAGATCAAGCTTTTGCCCTAGTTTCAGGTGTCACACCAGACTCTGAGAGAGAAAAAGTAGAAGCAAGTTTAGCGGATAATGTCTTATATAAATTTCCGTATTACGATACAGGAAGTTCAGGACAAGCCTTATATACTCGTTATTTTACTGAATCTGGCGAGCGAATGGATTTAATTTATGAGTTGTTAAAAGACAAGCATCACCCTAGTTATGGTTACTTTTTAGAACAAGGAAAAACCGTGTGGCCAGAACGTTGGTCTGCTATTGGGAATAGTCAAATACACACCTGTTATACAGGAATTGGAGGCTATTTTATTAAGGGTTTTGGAGGGATTCGCCCAAATCCAAAACAGTTAGGAATGCAAAACATAATGATTAAACCAGCTTTGGTTGGCGATTTAACGTTTGCAAATACAGCTTACGAATCTATGTATGGAAATGTGGTTGTCAATTGGAAGAAAGAAGGCAAAGGAGCGATCTTTCATATTGAAGTTCCTGTCAACACCACAGCTAAAGTATATTTGCCAGCAATAAGTAAAAACGGAATTCAGGAAAGAGGAGTTTTAGCAGAAAATGCAGAAGGAATTACTTTTGTAGGAACAGAAAAAAGCAAAGCTGTTGGTAATTATGTAATTTATAAGATTACTTCTGGAGTTTACAATTTTAAGGTAGATGAAATGCTTAAAACGCAATTTCCAGAACCATTACAAGAGCCAGAGAATTTGGCAAAACTAGGAAGAATGAATGCCTCATCGATGTTTATCAAAACTGAAAAATTACCTGTTTTTGAAGCGTTTAGAGCAAATGATGGAGATCACAAAACACGTTGGTTAGCTACCAAAACAAAAAATCAATATTTGGAAGTGGAATGGGTAAAACCTCAAACATACAATCAAGTTGTTGTTGATGAATATGAGAATGATATTTCGTCATATAAATTACAATATTGGGAAAATGGGAAGTGGAAAGATATTGCAAAAGGAACTTCATGTGGTACAAATAAAACCCATCAATTTGATGCCATTAAATCTACAAAATGTAGACTGTTTATCATAGATGCCAAACAAGTACCTTCAATTAAAGAATTTAAAATCTATAATAATAAGTAAGCATCATGAGAATCAAGGAAGAATTAAATCTAAAATCTAGAAAAGGAAGAGTTTTGGTATCACTCTTTATCCTTTTAACAATTTCAATTACTTCTGTAAATGCTCAATCTCAATGGATTTGGCAAGAAGAAGAGGGTCCTGCAAATACGTGGATGGCGTTTAGAAAGACCATTAATGTGGCTACTGTGCCTTCAGAGGCAATGGTACATATTGCTGTGGATAGTAAATATTGGTTATGGATAAATGGTGAGATGGTATTATTTGAAGGAGGATTGGCACGAGGCGCTGCACCGAATACTACTTATTTCGACCCTGTTGATTTTGCACCTTACTTGAAACAAGGTGAAAATACAATTGCTATTTTAGCTTGGTATTGGGGGCGTACACGGAAGTCGCATTTGGACAGTGGTAAAGGGGGCTTATATGTTTCTTCAGATTGGAGTGCTGACTTGAATACAAACTCTTCATGGAAAATGAAATTGCATCCTGGGTATGATCCTAATAGTGGAGGTGGTGGAGAGGACAATCGAATAGCACCTTATAATGTGAAATTTGATGCTCGAAATGCACTGGGGGATTGGACAGATAATGCCTGGTACACCGAAGGGTATGATGATAGCAGTTGGAGTATACCAGAAGAAAAAGGAGGTATCAATAGTCAACCTTGGGGTAATTTGGTAGCGCGAGCTATACCTCAGTGGAATGATAGAGGATTAACAAATTATCCATCAATGACAGTTAATGGATCATCGATACAGCTTCCTTATACTAATAATTCAGGGTTTAATGTAACTGTAAAAGCAAAGCTTCCATTCAACAAACAAATTACACCTTACATAAAACTAAATGCTACTTCGGGTAAAACCATTGTGATCAATACAGACAACAAAAATCTTCATTTGTTAGAATCTAGGTATATTTCCAAAAGTGGCGTTCAAGAATTTGAAGGCTACACTTGGTTTAATGGTCATGTTGTAGATTATGTAATTCCTGCTGGAGTAACCGTACAAGAATTAAAATATCGTTGGACAGGCGTGGGTGATATGACAGGGAATTTTGAATGTAGTGATCCTGATTTAACTCGTTTATGGTGGATGGCACGTAATACGCTATACATATGTGCAAGAGACGGATATATGGATTGTCCAGATAGGGAACGTGCTTTATGGATTGGTGATGTAGGAGATCAAACAGGTGCTATTTTCTACACTTTAGATGAAGCCGGTAGAAAATTATTAAAGAAAGCTATTGACAACACTATTAATTATCGGAGAGGGGATCTTATCGAAGGTTTAACACCGGGTTTTGGAAGTTTTCAAACCAAAAGTGCCGAATTCGTAACACAAAGTCTCCAATTTATTGATCACGTGGTCTGGCAGTATTATTACAATACAGGAGATGTGGCTACAATGGCGAATGCTTATCCTGCGATATTGAAGTATTTAGAGCTATGGATTATGGGGTCGGATGGGATGCCTACAGAAAAGTCAGGTGGTGTTAATTGGATTGATTGGGGGAGTGATAAAGATGGAGCAGCAACTCAGGCGACCTGGTATTATATGGCGTTAAAAGCGGCAAAAAAAATGGCTATTGTTCTAGGTGAAAATGACGATATTTCTTGGTACGATAGCAGGATACAAAGCATAGAGCAATCCTATGAGAATAAATACTGGAGAGGAAATAGATATAACACTTCGGGCAAACCAATAGAAGAGCGTGTAAGTTCTTTAGCAGTCTTAAGTGGTTTGGCAAACGAAAACCACTATAATACTTTGGTAAATGAGGTTTTATTTCCTGTAAGAAAATCAAGTCCACACATGGAATGGTTAGCTGAGGAAGCTCTGATGAAAATGGGACATCCCGAAAAAGCTTTGACTCGTATGAAGGAAGTCTATAATTTCCAAATTATTAAACCTGATTTGACTACCTTATACGAAAGGTTTGATACGGATCCGAAAGGTAGTTTGGGGACACCCAACCACGCATGGAATGCGCCTAACTATGTCATGTCACGTTATATTACAGGTATTAAGGCAACCGAAGTAGCTTGGAGTGCCTATGAAGTTTGCCCGACTCTTGCTAATCTAACTTCATTCAAAACTACTGTTCCTTCTGTTAAAGGTGATATATTGGTTGAGGTAAATGCAGGAAAATCTAATTTTAATTTGAAGCTAGATTCACCAGAGAACACAACAGCTATTGTAGGTATACCAAAAACGAATACAGAAATTTTTGAGGTTACCGTTGGAGGTGTAACTGTTTGGAAAGAGGGTACATTTGTGAATGGTGTTCAAGGTATTTCTTTTAATAGCGAGGACGCGTCTTTTTTGAAATTTAATGTGATTCCTGGAGTATGGGAGTTTAATGCAGATATATTTGTTGACTATGCTCCCGAAATTTCCTTTACAACACCAAGCGATGGTGCGATATTCGAAAAGCAAGATGCTGAACTAAACATTGAATTGAATGTTACTGATGATGAGGGAATTGAAAAGGTCGAATTGTTTCTTGAGGAACAGCTTATCGCTACAAAAACCTCAGCACCTTATAACTTCTCTTCAACAGAAACACTTGCGTTGTCAGATTTAGAAGGAGGAAACCATAAATTAAAAGCTAAAGTAACAGATACAGATGGTAAAAGTGCTGAAACGAGTATTACCATTAGTGTGCTCGATAAAGCGGGTATTTTTACAAACAAACTATTGTTTTATTTGCCACTAGAAGAGGATGGTAACGATAAAAGTGGTAACGGAAATAACGCTACCATGGGGTCTGCTGTAACTTATGCAGATGGGAAATATGGTAACGGGGGCGTCTTTAGTTATACGCAAGGATCTTATTTCACCTCTGCTAATAATGTTTTCGAATACAGTGCTGAAACTGCTTATACCATAGCATTTTGGTTGAAAGTATCAGATTATACCACTCGTGGAGATATTTTGCAAGCTACTTCGGGACGAACTTTACTGTATTCAAACGGAACGGATTTAAGTTTTAGATCATCTCATCAGAAAAAATCTATCTCATTTAATGTGGAGACAGAAGAAAAAGAGGATTGGTTTCATGTTGCCTTGGTGATTGACCAAAGAGAAGGACAAAGGGAACATAAATTTTATGTGAATGGCGAGCAAAGAGGAAGTATTGCTGAAGGTTACGAATTTGAAACGGATAAATCAAAAGCCGTAGGGAGACTAATTTTTGGTTCATTTTCAGCAACTCAAATCGTACGAAACTTTACAGGTATGCTGGATGAGGTTTATATGTTTAATGACGTGCTTTCCAAGACAGAGGTGAATGAAGTCATGAACATTAGCAATTTAGAAGATTATTTGGCGAGCCTTAGCCTTTCTGAAGTAAATGCTTTTCAAGATAAAATTAAGTTATACCCAAACCCCACTCACAAAATTCTATACTTTTCAGGAGCTAAGATGAATACTGTAAAAGTTTACGATCTATCTGGTAGAATGATAAAATCAGCTATGATAAATGACAATCAGTTCAATGTTTCTTCGTTCCAAAGCGGAGTATATATGATAAGAATGACAGATGAAACAGGCAACGTTTACAGGTCAAAATGGATTAAACAATAATAAAAACAACAAGTATGAAAATAAGAATCAACATCAATCTAGTAGTATTGCTATTGTTAGCTATTATAGGTCCCACTTCCATGTTTGCTAATCCTCCAAGTTGGGAAGATGCACAGTGGATATGGCAAGAGGATGATAGTACTTCTAATACATGGATGAGTTTTAGAAAAACATTTGCTGTAAATGAAATTCCAAATGTTGTTGAAGCTCATATTGCCGTGGACAGTAAATTTTGGTTATGGATAAATGGAGAAATGGTTCTTTTTGAGGGAGGACTTTCAAGAGGACCAAGTCAAGCAGGGATGTGGGACAGAAAGAAAAAAATAACGCCGTCAAATTCCTGGTATGAAACAGTTAATATTCAACAATACCTCAAAAAAGGAGAAAATACAATAGCCTTGTTAGTATGGTATTGGGGTAGAGAAACCCATAAGGGTACACATATTGATAGTGGAAAAGGAGGTTTACTATTTTCCGCTCAAATAGGGAATCAACGATTGGTTTCTGATGGAAGTTGGAAGGCCAAACAGCATACAGGTTATGACAATACCATTTCTCCAGCAAGTAAAGCTTTGGTGCAATACCCCGTAAAATTTAATGCGCAAAACGCGATGGGCGATTGGTCTAAAAAGGCATGGTATAAGTCCAATTTTGACGATACTAGTTGGCCAACGGCTTCTGAAAAAGGTTTTGTAGGTTCAGCACCATGGTATGGCCTAGAAAAGAATATTGTACCTCATTTGGTTAATCATGGTCTCAAGAATTACAAAAATCATGACGAGTTACAGTTTCCTTTTGTTGGTAACGGGGAAACAGTAACATGTAAATTGCCTTTTAATAAGCAGATTACCCCTTATTTTGAAATAGAATCTAAAGGGAATGATACTGTTTATATCACAACAGACAACCGTTTGAATAAAATCTCAGCGACTTATATCACCAAACCAGGTATACAGTCTTTTGAAAGTTTTTCATGGATGAGTGGTCATGAAGTACGGTATACAATTCCTAAAGGAGTTAAAGTAAATGCTCTAAAATATAGATGGATGAGTGTTGGAGAAATGGTAGGGAAGTTCGAGGTTGACGATCCTTTTTATAATCGTTTATGGTGGATGGGAAATAATACTTTATTTGTTTGTGCTCGTGATAATTTTATGGATTGCCCAGATAGAGAACGAGCACTTTGGATTGGAGATGTTGCAGATCAAACCGGTTATCTGTTCTACTCAATGGATAACGCTGGCCGCAAACTGTTAAAAAAAGCTATTTTGCAAACAGTTGCTTTTAGTGAAAATCATGTTTTAGGAGCTTTAGGTCCTTTGCGTGTTCGAGAATTGGTAACTCAAAGCCTACAGTTTATTGCTCAGGTAGTTTGGCCTTATTATATGAATACGGGTGATATTGAGACTTTGAAGATTGCATATCCCTATTTGTATGCTTATTTAGATTTGTTTCCAATGCAAGAAAATGGTTTACCTGAGTATCGTTTGAGGAAAAGTCCAGATTCCTGGGATTGGGTAGATTGGGGGGTTAAGAAAACAACAGATAAAGAACCTATCCAAATGGCTTTTTATTATTTAGCATTGAGAGAGGCAAAGAAAATGGCAAATGTACTGGGAGAAAAAGAGCATGTTTTGTGGTATGATAATAGAATGACCTCCATGAGAACTGCCTTTCAAAAAACGTATTGGAGAAATGGATTTTACAGTAGTAATGCTACTAGCTTAAAAGATGATAGAGCCAATGCCATTGCTATTGTTTCAGGCATTTCAAATCCCAAATATCATCAGCAAATTGTAGATCAAGTTTTGATTCCAAATCGTTTTTCTAGCCCACATTTTGAATGGATTGTAGAAGAGGCTATGTGTATTGCGGGTAGAAATTCGGAAGCTCTTGAAAGGATGAAAGATCAATATCAGAGCCAAGTTGATAAAAAGTCAATGTCAACATTGTACGAAATGTTTCCTAGAGGAGGAAGTTATAATCATGCGTGGAATGGTTCTAATAAAATTCTCTCAAAATATGTTGCTGGTGTAACTCCTACGCAACCAGGATGGAGTGAGTATCAAATTATGCCTACGTTACTTCATTTAAAACATTTGAAAAAAACCATACCGACCGTAAAAGGAAATATAGACATTGATATACAGTTGAGCGATCATACCTATGAAATGGCATTAGTTTCACCAAAGCAAACCAATGCGATAGTTGGTATTCCTAAATTAAATAAGAAAATCAAGGAAATAAGAGTTAATAACCAATTGATCTGGAAGAAAGGAAAAGTCAAAAATCAAAGATCAGACTTTGAATATGTAGAACAAACTTCAGCATACATAATGTTTAAGGCTCATGCAGGGACGTGGAAAGTCCAAACAGTTTACAAATAACTCAAGTACGACCCAAAACTTACTATCATGTTTAGTGGTGAAAATAGAAAAACAAACAGAAGAGATTTTTTAAAAAGTATCTCTGCGTTCGGTATTGTTGGAGCAACATATCCTTTACTATCCTCTTGCATTGGTAAAAATAGATCAGAATATTTAAAAGAGAAGATTACTAAGATTGAAATATTTAGGTATGACATCAATGTACCTCGATATTTTTCCTGGGGAACATGGCATAACCGTCAGCATTTGTTTATTAAGATAACATCGGGAGATTATTATGGCTGGACAGAAACACCTGCATCTAAAAATGATCCAAATTTTAAAGCAACGGCTTGGGTTGAATATTTAGAGAGATTTAAAGGCTTGTCTATCAGTGATGCACAAAGATTATTGTTGTCAGAACAAGTGATAGGTTCAACACGGTCTCTTAAAATGTTAGAATCTTTAGATATGGCATTTCTAGATCTTTTAGGAAGAATGCTAAACAAATCTGCAGTAGAATTATTAGGATTGTCTGAAAGAAATGCTGTTCCTGGTTTATACTGCATCTTAGATAAGGATGAGAATAAAGCAAGAGAAGAAGCGGAAAAAAGTTTAGAGCAAAACTTGGGGCACCACATGAAGTTTAAAATGTATGGGGATGAAAATATTGACATGAAACTACTCCATACCATCAGAGACGTATTGGGAGATGAAGCAGTAGTGATTTCGGATGTGAATAAAGGTTATAAAAAATGGCAATCCTTAGAAGAATTAAAATCTATATTAGACCGTTTTAAAGATAATGGCTTAGATGCCATAGAAGATCCCGCCCATTTAAATATACAGCAATGGGTTCAATTGCAAGAAATGGTTGGGGATTTAACTTTAATTCCAGATGCACCAATGCGTCCGGCTTGGAAAGGAATAGAGACAATGGTAAAAGGAATGGGAGGAATCTACAACTTACATCCCTCCACGATGGGAAGTCTTACACACACAGTGCAGTTGGCTCAGAAAGTAAAAAAAACAGGTTCAAAAATAATGATTGGAGATGATAGTTTGGTAGGGCCAGCCTGTTCTGCATGGCAACAAATAGCGATAGGATTAGGAGCTGAATGGGTTGAAGCCATAGAGAAAAAAGAAGATTCAAAAATATATTTGGAATGTTTGCAATCTGCTGCAACTAAAAAAGAGGTAAATGGTTATTATTCTTTTGAGCCGGAACCTGGGTTTGGAGTAGTTCTAGATTCAAACCACCTAAAGAAAATAAGTCCATTATACGTTCATTTGTAGTTAACAGAGGACGAAAATTTAGAGACAATTTATAAACAGAAGAAGGTATTATTATGGTTTATTTTAATAGAGTGATTGTTTTACTCACAATCTTGCTAAACACTTTTGGGTTTTCGCAGTCGTTAGAGCATCCAATCCTATTTATTAAAGAAGGAGAAAGAGCAGAGCTTTTAGCGAAGATCAACAACAATAGTTGGGCAAGAAGTATAGTAAGTCAGTTTCGTAATGAAGTAGATACTAGATTGGCAACACATCAAACCAATCCTAGTGCTATTTTTTATGGCTTATCTGATCTTGCGGCGAATGATGCCAACGCTGAGTCTGTCGCTTCTGCAAAAACTGCGGAACACAGTACAATGTTAAAAAGAGCCTCTTTTTCGGGAATGCTCTATTTTATCACACAAGATGAACGTTACGCACAATTTACAGCAGATATACTTGCTTATTACATCGATAAAATAGCTGTAAGGACTCCTCAGCTCACCACGATAGGTGGAAATTATTTTTATGATTCTCGAGCAACGTATCCACATTTAGCCATAGCATATGATTTTGTGTACAATTTTTTAAAAAAACCAGGAACTAAAGTGTACAGCAGATCAACAGAAACCTATGTGAATTATGACCATACAAAAGGGCAAAAAGCCATAAAAAATATTGTGGGTAATGCTTTAGCAGAATACAAAGGGACAGATAATAAAATAGGAAAGTTGATTAGTAATCATCCAGTTTTAACCGCTACGGGTTCACTATTCTCAATTCTTATGGTAGAAGACGATCTTGAACGCGAACGATTGTTTGATGTATTTTGGGTTAAAGGAACAAGCCGACAAAACTCATTTACCAAAACGATACTACCATTATTTGGAGAACAAGGTATTTGGCCAGAATCGTTAAGTTATAGTTTTATGCCCAATATTTCTCTCATATTAAACATGGTTGATCGCTACAAGCCAGGATTAGATATTTCGGGTGAAAACCTTAATATATTTAATGGAAATTTTATTTTTTCTAATTTGAGACACCCAAACAGGCGCTTTGTACGTTATGGAGATTCTAAAAGAGATAATGATGGAACAGCTACAAATTATCGTTATGCTCTAGACATAGCCAAACGAAGAAATCTCAGTGAATTAGAACAACGTTCAGAAGTAGCATTAAATCAAAATTACAAAGCAAACGGAGGTTATAAACCAACCTTGGCTAGTAGTTCTTTCGAAAATTATTTTGGACTTGAATTATTTTGGGGTCACAATATACCTACGGGTATTACAGAGGAGATAGACTATAAACCTACAGTACTTGTTAAACATGCCGGTATTGCTTTACAACGTAATTATGTAGAACAGAACAACAGCGAATATGGTTTGTGTGGAATCATTGGGGGAGCCCATTATGTACATTCACACGCAACAGGTATTAGTATGGAACTATATGGTTCGGGTTATATAATGGCGGCTAATGGTGGTATGCCAGTAAAAGTAGCGGATAGAAAAATCCCATTACATACCGATTATTTTAGATTGTATGCAGGAAATAACACCGTAATCGTGAATGGGACTTCTCATGGTATTCAAGACGGAGCTTGGAACTCGAACTCTTATTTATGGCAAAACACAACGGTAAATGAGTCAGCGGAGCCAAAAAATTTAGAAGACCCTTTGACTAAAGAGATTAGCTTTGCAACCCAGTTGTTGGAGGATAAGGTAAATAATTGTGATCAGCAAAGGACATTAAGTACAATTAGAACAAGTCCAACAACTGCTTATTATGTTGATGTTTTTCGATCTAATTCTTTAGTGGAAAATAATTTTCACGACTATATTTATCACAATTTAGGAGACGAAACACAGTTGACTGACTCGGAAAATGAAAAATTTTCTCTCACACCCACTCAGCGATATGATAACAATATTGGTGATTTTGTAAATTCTCCGGGATGGGAGTTTTTTGAAAACACTTTGGTCACACCCACAACAAAGGAGCGTGTCAATGTCCGTTTTGATTTAAATCAAAATAACCGATACATGCATATGTTAATGCCTGGTGGTGTTGAGCGTGAATATACAAAGGCATTAGCTCCACCAACACGAGAGGCAAGTAACGGTTACATGACTAAGAAAACTCAAGTGATTGCAGTACGTCAAAAAGGTGAGGCTTGGGATAGACCTTTTATCAATGTATTTGAACCTTCCAAGGATAAAATACCCTCAGTCAAAGAGGTTATTAATATTTTTGATGGTGACAAAATCGTAGGTATTCAAGTAACTTCAGAAGTAGCAGGTGTTAAGATTATTGACTTTATCATTTCACAAGAAGACACAACTTCGGTGTATGACAATCCCCTTTCAAAAATAAAATTTCAAGGACGGTTTGGTATGATCCGAAAAAGAGAAGTTGGCGGAAAAACAGAACTTAGTTTATACATAGGCGATGGAGAAAAAATAAATTTTGAAGGAGAAGAACTTGTGGCAAATCGAGATGGAAAGGCATACAAAAAAGTAGGGTTTGATGGGATTTATCCTGAATATGCTCCTATAGGAGCAAGCCCTATTACGGTGAAGACATTAAGTGAGACTTGTTTGGATAAAGAGAATGGTAAAATCATAATAGAAGTCGTAGGCAATGAAACCCACAGTGCTATATTAAATGGCGTTTCGTATAGTTTTACCAATCGTTTAGCGATTGAAAATCTAGCTCCAGATATATATGATTTATGTGTAGTAAAAAATGGAGAAAGCGCAGCACAGTGTTATGAGTTAACTGTTCGACAAGCAGCGTCACTTTCGGCTAAGATGTCTGTTTTAAAAAGTAAAGTCGTCGTTGATATTGAACAAGGGACTGCCCCATTTTCACTTATTAAAAATGGAGAATTGATGCTAACGACCAATGAAAATCATTTTGAAGCTGAAGTAAACCATGGTGACGAGATAGAGATCAGGAGTATTTCATCCTGTCAAGGATCGCTGTTGGAAAAAATGAACTTGGTAGAAGCGATCAAAGCGTATCCTAATCCTACCACTGGGCTATTCGATATTTACATTCCAACAGAAAAGAAGCAAGCTCGTATTGAAATCTATAATATTCATTCACAGTTGATTTCAAATACAACTTATCAGTTAGTAGATGGAAAGGTTCATGTGGATATAACAAATAAGGCTCGAGGTGTTTATTTTGTCAAGATTTCTGAAATGGGTGGTGCAGTAATAAAAATGGTTAAACGTTAAATATGAAAAATATATTCGCAATTTTAATTTTAAGTATCCTGGTATCGTGTGCAAGTGATTCAAACGAGGGTATCGAGACGGGTCAAGAAAAAGAAAATCAATCGCCCTCTATACCTGTTATAGTTTATCCTTTAAACAATACTCTTTGTATTAACAACAACGTGATGTTTGAATGGGAACCTTCGACAGATCCTGAACAGAATTCTGTGAAGTACAAGTTAGAGGTGGCAGAAAACAATTCTTTCTCGCCTTTGATCATCAGCCGATTCTTATTTAAGTCATCAAAATTGATCCAACTACCCAAAGGGAAAAGACTCTTTTGGCGTATTAAGGCAGTAGACAATAGAGGTGCCGAAAGTCTTTATTCAGAAGTAGCTCAATTTCTGATTGAAAACGAATCCGTAGTCAATCATGCGCCACTTGCACCTAGCTTGGAGTTTCCCAAAAAGGGTTCTGAAATTGTTGGCTTATCGACAACCTTAGCTTGGCAGTCTTCAGACCCAGATGATGATTTGGTAACTTATGATGTTTATTTAGACGATAAAAATCCACCAATCACAAGAGTTTCAGAAAATCAAACCCTTAAAAATTTTGAGGTATTGGATCTAATGGCACAAACTACTTATTATTTTAGAGTAGATGTAAAGGATATATACGGAAACAACACGATTGGTGAGGTTTGGCGTTTTAAAACCAAATAATAAAAAGATATAGAATGACAAAAATTGGATTATTCGGAGTAGGCTTAGATACCTATTGGCCACAGTTTGAGGGTTTATTGGAAAGGCTAGAAGGTTATCAGCAACAGATAGCAGATAAAATGAAAGGGTTTGGTGCTGAGGTGGTAAATGTAGGACTTGTGGATTCTCCCATTGATGCAAGGGAAAAAGCGGAGGTGCTAAAAGCAGAAGACGTAGATATATTGTTTTTATACATCTCAACATATGCCTTGTCTTCTACGGTTTTACCTGTGGTTCAGAAAGTAAAATGCCCCGTAGTTATTTTAAATATACAACCTGTTGCAGCTATAGATTATGAGCGTTTTAATGCTTTGGGTGATCGTGGTAAAATGACGGGGGAATGGTTGGCACATTGTCAGGCATGTTCAGTGCCAGAATTTGCGAATGTATTTAACCGTGCAGGAATAGATTATGAATTTGTAACAGGATATTTGGATGAACCAGAAGTTTGGGCGGAAATTCAAGATTGGATCGATGCTGCCAAAGTAGTATCAATAATGCAAAACAACAGACTAGGTGTATTAGGACACTATTATGCCGGTATGCTAGATGTTTATTCTGATTTAACCAAACAATCGTCGGCTTTTGGTACACACATAGAAATCGTTGAAATGTGTGAAGTAAAAAAATATAGAGATGCGGTAACCCAAGCGGAAGTTGACGAAAAATTAAAGGAATTCAACACCACGTTTGAAGTGACTCACGCCTGTGAAAATGAAGAATTGGTTCGTGCTGCAAAAACATCAATAGCTTTAGATAAACTAGTTTTAAATCATGATTTAGGATCTTTAGCTTATTATTACGAAGGTGAGACTGCCAATGAATATGAAAATATTGTAACTTCTGTAATTGCAGGAAATACCTTGTTAACAGGTAAAAATGTTCCTGTTGCAGGAGAATATGAAGTGAAGAATGCTCAAGCTATGAAAATTATGGATGCCTTTGGTGTCGGGGGCTCATTTTCTGAATTTTATGCGATGGATTTTAACGATGATATTGTTATGTTAGGACACGATGGACCTGCGCATTTTGCGATAGCAGAGGGTAATGTAAAATTGGTGCCCCTACCCGTATACCATGGGAAACCTGGTAAAGGTTTGTCAATTCAAATGACAGTACAACATGGTCCAGTAACGCTCTTATCTGTGGTTGAAGGTAAAGACGACGTGTTCTTGTTAGTTGCAGAAGGTGAATCTGTGGACGGCCCAATATTACAAATTGGGAATACCAATAGCCGATATCGTTTTTCAATTGGTGTAAGAGCCTTTATGAATGAATGGTCTAAACAAGGGCCTTCACATCATTGCGCTATTGGGGTAGGTCATATTGCCAACAAAGTTCAAAAGCTAGGAAACCTTTTGAACTTGAGAGTAGTTCGCATTTGTTAGCTTTAAACACTTTCTGATTGGCAAGAACAAGTAGCGTATAAGGTTGTTTTTTTGCACGAAAGGGTTCTTTTACGTTGTCAAATGTCGTTATTTTTGTTTTGTACAACTAAAGATTTATATAATGAACGCATTTAGATTAGAAGGGAAAAAAGCATTAGTTACAGGTGGTGGAAGTGGCATTGGATTTGGTATTGCTAAAACATTTGTTCAGGCTGGTGCTGAGGTCCTAATAGTGGGCAGAAATGAGGAAAAACTCATTAATGCTAAAAATATGTTAGGTAAACAATGTAAGTATCTATCCTTTGATGTTTCTAATTTAGAAGAGATACCAGCATTCGTTCAAAAAATTGAAAAAGATTTTGGAGCTCTCGATGTATTAGTAAATTGTGCAGGAACACATTTGAAAAAGAATGCAGTTGATACAACCGATAGAACAAAAATTAATCATTATGAAACATAACTCAAAGGCTTTTTTTCTAGCAAGTTTATTTTATTGTATTTGGGTATCAACAACAGCTCAGAATTATCCTTTTTCTTTACCTAATAAGATATCTGTTACAATGGATGTGGATTCATTAGCGAAAGAATCATTTAAGAATCAACTACTTGGTTATAATGTTGAATATTTTAAAACAGAACAAGAAAAAGATTTTATAAGAAAATTCAATCCTGTTAGTATCCGTTTTCCGCATGGTTTATGGGCTAATTTTTATAAGTGGCAAACTGATGGTTATCAGAATGATAGTTATGACAATAAGCAATTTGAATCTACTATAGATGTCTATGCAGCCAAAATTAAAGGACATATTAATGAGATAGCAGTACTCAATAAAGAGAAACAAGAAAAATACGGTAGAGGTTATCATATGATGTGGACATACTCTATGAACTTTGACGATGCTGAAAGTTGTGTAAAAAGAGCAGAAAAAGATTTTTTGTTAGGTCTAGAAGTCAAGGACATTGAGCTTGGAAATGAGCATTTTTGGAAATCTCAACGATCTAACCAAACCATAACAGAACTAGATTTTCGAAATAGAGCTATTTCTGTAGCCAATGCACTTCATACACGTTTTCCAGAAGTAAGAGTTTCTATTCCGTTGAGTTGGAGAAGGTCACATGAAAACTACAATAAAACGATTGTAGCAGACAAGAATTATTACGATGCAATATCCCTTCATAAATACATGGGAGGAGATCCTGATATACCTGGAGAGAGTAATACGGCCTACAGTCAATTGTTAACTTCAAGAAATGTTTTGGATAATGATGTAAAATGGATAAGAAGTCATGCAGGAAATAAGCCTATATGGATGACTGAATGGGGTGTTTCGGCTAACTCAAATGCGGAAGTAAATTCTGCTGCATGTTTGGGTATGGCAGATGTTTATCTTTACATGTCCGAAAATCAAGAGATCTACGATCGAGCCAATTGGTTTATATTTAATAAGAGTTTAAACCCAATGGTTTTGGTAAATAATCGAAGACCTGTATATCCACTAAAAAAAAGAGGGTATTTGTCGGTATATGAAATGTTAAGCGATGTCTTTATGGATGGAGAAATGCTAAGCTCAACCCTAATCTCTACACCGTTAACTTCTGCGTTGAATGCTGTCAATGCACGGATGGTACAAAAGAATGGTGTTAAGAAAATTATAGCGGTTAATTTAGCTAATAAACCAGCCGATTTTAAACTTACATTTAATGGAGAGATTTTTAGTAAAGGATTTATTCACAAGGCTTTGGTCTTTGATGAACTTGGGCCAGTTGCAAATATTGATATAGATGCTGATCCCACAAATTTAATCAAAGACGGTACAGGTGATGTTTTACTTCCTCCATTATCCATAAGCATTATTACGTTAAAAGAGAATGCGCAGTTGTCTGTTCATGAGATAGAAAAACAACAGGTTGATGTTTTTCCTAATCCAAGTGAAAGTGGAGTTTTCTATTTACACGAAAAACAAGCCTATAAAGTATATAACGCAACAGGGAGGTTAGTTGCAAGTGGTTTTGATAGTAAAATAGATTTATCCTCATGCAGCAAAGGAATGTATTTTTTGAAAATTCAGTCTAGAATTACTAAAATATTAATAAAAATTTAGGTTGATAATAGTTGCTGTGTCTATACCGATGAGGTTTGATAAAGTTGGAATCAAACTTAAACTAGTCAATATGGAAACTGAATAGCTAGAAATAATAAAACTTAAAGTGTTTATAGTTAGAGATATAGTAATATTCTACAGGATAATATCGATTGAAAAAGATGGTAGTATTAAAAAAAACATCTGAAGATAATATATTAAAAATGCAAAAAAAACTCTTGTTTATTTCAATCTTACTATGTGTTTCATTCTCATTGAATGCTCAAATATTTACCCAAGATTTTGAGGCTTCCAATGCTACTTCTGATTATGCAAGTCTTTCGCCGGACCTATACAGTTTTAGTCAGATTAGTAATAGTTCTGAAGTTACTACAAGTATTACAAACGTAAGATTAAGGTTTCGTAAAACGGCAACTGGGTCGTCATATTTTTTCCGATCACCAAATCCCGAGTTGACACCAGAGCCTACTTTCATTCAACTGAAATTTGATTTTGAGGTTACTAATAATGACCCAAATCATCCGGATGATCGCAGAAATATTCCATTTTATTTTGGACCTAGTTATAATGCGCAGGGCGCATCAATTAATTCCTCATTTTGTGCTTTTGGGTTAAATATTAGTGCTACTGATGGCAACTTTTTTTTAACAATAGAGCCGAATGGAACTGTCAGTACAGAGTTTTCGGGAATGCAAACTATTACTTTTGTTGCAAACAATACTGGAAGCACGCAAACCTATGTTGCTCCAAATGCAACTTCGGAAAGTATAGCTAATGATAAGTGGGAAATTTGGGTAGGAAATACAAAGGTTTTTGATGAAGTTTCTGCAAGAAAACCAGATCTTAATTTTGCGAGTTTTAAAATGCAATACAATTCATTTTTACCGATGGCAACATTAGATTTTGATAATTTCGAATTTAAAGATTTTTTATATGATTATTCACCTGCACTAGCAACACAATCTTTGGTTCATCCACATATTTGGGTTTCTCCATTAGATAGACAGGGTATATTAGATAATATATCTAATTACAGTTGGGCAAATAGTTTGTTTACACAGTTACAACAGCGTCATAGTTCAAGGTTAAATAATCATGCAAATAATCCTGCTAACGAAACGTCATTAATACCCCCTATCCCTGGAGATAGAACAATGCATAGAACATGTCTTAATGTAGGTGCAGAATGCGCCATCTTATACTATTTAACAAAAAATGAAAAATACGCTCAAATAGCTGCGGATATATTACACCAATATGTGAAGTTAATCAGTGTGCAAAATGTAGATTTTGAATTTTATTTAGGGAGTTTTAATCATTTGATTCCACCTAGAGAACTGTTCCCTAGGGTGGCGATGATTTATGATTTTGTCCAACCCTTTATTTCTAAATCGGGGAAAACAGTATTTGATTTAGCCAGTGAAAGTCAAGTAGTTTTTGATTTTGAAACCTCTCAAAAAGCTTTTGAAGTTATGGCTGATAATGTCATTCAAATAGGGGGGAACGGCTCGAATCATCCGGTTTTAGAATTGCCTGGGGCATTGTACAGTGTTTTGTGTATGGAAGATGATGTGACTAGAGAAGGTTACTTTGATTTATTAATGAATGGTGCTGCAAACAGTAACCAGCCAGGTGTAAATTGGATGCTAGATAGGTTTAGTCCAGAAGATCGCCTTTGGCCAGAATCTGCTGGGTATGGAAAGTTTACACACGCCTTGTTCATTCAATTAATGAATGTTATTGATCGTTACAAGCCTGAACTTAATATCGTTGACAACAACAAAGATCTTTTGGAGAGTCTATTTATTTATGAAAACTTTTTATACCCCAATGGAGCTACCTTGGCTTACGGTGACACCCGTCGAAATTTTGTTGACCATGCACATATGTTTAGAAGTATTCTAAAGATTGCAGATAAAAAGGACGATTCAGAATTAAAAGAAAGAGCAGCTTCTACGCTCAAAAAGATTTATGCAAAAGAAGGGGGGTACCATCCTATAATTGAAAATCAAAGGTTAGAATGGAACAATCCATTGCAATTGCTTTGGGGAGTCGATATAGACGCTTCTATAAGTGACACTGGAGAACCTCAATATAGCACGGTAAAAGCTTCGCATGCAGGTGTGGTGATGCAACGCAATTATTCTGGAGTCAATGACGAAAAAAATGGCTTAATGTATTATACCGGTGGCGGTACGTATGTGCATACACACGCAACAGGATTAGACATGGAGATTTACGGCGCAGGTTATGTGATTGGACCCGATTATGGAAAGAGCACCTATGGTACAGAGATTCATGAACAATATGCTGTGTCTTATGCTGCACACAATACAATTATTGTAAATGGGACCTCTTCCAGAGGTCCCAAAACAAATGGAAACAGTACCTGGCAAAATATTGTAGACCCAATTGTTTTAGAAGCTAGTGAACCAGCTGAGTATGCAGATCCCATTGCAGAAAGTTTTAGTTTCTCAACTCAGTTTTTAGACGATAATCAAAACGATTTAGATCAACAGCGTACCAATAGCATTATTAGAACAAGTCCTACAACGGGATATTATGTTGATATTTTTAGATCTACTTCTAATGTTACAAATGATTTTCATGATTACTTATTTCATGGTTTAGGAGATGTGATGCAAATACATTCTGGAGGAGCTCCACTTGCTTTATCAGAAACACCGAACAGGTATCAAAATGATGTTGGAGATGATAGAAAGCAACCAGGATGGAGATGGTTTTCTGATGCAAAAACTTCAGCACTTACAAGTGATGCCGTTACAACTAGATTTGATTTACAAACAACAAACGACTACTTACATGTCAGTGTTCCTGGTGGTATAGATAAAGAATATAGTTCTGCTTTAGCACCACCATCTAAAGAGGTAAGTAATGGCTATGACAATAAAGACACCCAAATGTTTATCATGAGAAAGTATGGAGAAGCTTGGGACGAACCTTTTGTAGTTATTTATGAGCCTTCAGGAAGTTCGAAAAGCACTATTAGTAGTACAGAATATATTTATGATCGTGGAAAATTTGTTGGGGTCAAGGTTGTTTCTATGGTTAGTGGACAAGAAATTATAGACTATATAATATCAAATGAATACGACAACTTATCTGTAAGTTTGGCCGACTTAGATATCAATTTCACAGGAAGATTTGCTATAGTTCGTACAGAAGTAAAGACAGCTAAAACCGATGTTTCTCTTTATATAGGAAAAGGACAGCAACTCACGTTCAAAGATCGAACAATTCACGGTGGTGCTGATCATAAAGCATTTATAGAATATAGCCTGAATTATGAACTTTCAACAGAAGAAATTAATTTGAAAGATCGTGTTTACATTTATCCGAATCCAACTAGTGGAAAAATAAATATTGAACTGCTTTCTCTACATAATAGTATTAATTTAGAAGTGTACAATATTCATTCACAATTAGTTAAAGCAGAAAGTAAAGCGGTTCAAGATAGAAAGATTGATTTAGAGTTGAGTGATTTAGAAAAAGGAGTCTATTTCATAAAATTAAATTTAGAAAATCCCATTTACTTTAAAACCATCAAAAACTAGTTTAAAAGAGGAATACGCTTTTATCAATCATAAAAAATTTAAGTTAAAAAATCATGCAAACAATATTAGGAGTTTTATTTCATTCATTAGGAGGAGTTGCTGCAGGGAGTTTTTATATGCCCTTTAACAAAGTAAAAGGTTGGTCTTGGGAAACTTACTGGATGGTCGGTGGGGTCATGTCTTGGTTGATTGTACCCCCTATTGCTGCGTATCTTACTGTTCCTGGTTTTGTAGCAATCATTGCTTCAAGTTCAATAACTATTTTGGGTTTTACTTTTTTGATGGGTTTGCTCTGGGGAGTCGGTGGTTTGTCTTATGGCTTGGGTGTTCGTTATTTAGGGATGTCTTTAGGGAATTCGGTAGTCTTAGGATTTTGTTCGGCATTTGGAGCAATAGTACCTTCAGTATACTATAATTATAATCCGCAAGAAGGCAAAACTTCGTTTACAGAAATGTTATCTTCAACTGGAGGACAAGTAGTATTGCTTGGTGTTTTGGTTTGTCTTATTGGTATTGCGCTATCGGGTAAGGCAGGTATGATGAAAGAAAAAGAACTATCTGATGAAGAAAAGAAGAAAAGTGTTCAAGAGTTTAATTTAGTGAAGGGCTTATTTGTAGCTGTGCTATCAGGGATCTTAAGCTCGTTTTTTAGTTTTGGAATAGAAGCGGGTAAACCTTTAGCAGATGCAGCTATTGCCGAGGGGTATGATCATTTATTTGCCAATAATGTAACCTTTGTCGTTATTCTATGGGGGGGGCTAACTACCAATTTAATTTGGACGACCGTATTGAGTATTCAAAATAAATCCTACAAAGATTTTACGAACACAGCGACCCCCATAAGGAATAATATACTGTTTTCCACTTTAGCAGGGACCATCTGGTTTTTACAATTCTTTTTTTACGGTATGGGTGAAAGTAAATTAGGTAACGGGGCGAGCTCATGGATTTTACACATGTCAACCATTCTCTTAACAGCCAATTTGTGGGGTATATACCGAAAAGAATGGAACGGTGTTACAAAAAAAGCAAGAGGAACTATTATTTTAGGAATAGCGGCGATAATTTTATCAGTGGTTTTGGTTGGTATTGGGAGTTCTTTGTAGCCCTATAAAATTCATAAGATTCAATTAATATTGTTGAACCCAACACCCATATGATCATCGTCCGTTTAAGAACTAAAAAAACAATCTTGATGAAATTTTTTAGATATTACAAGTCTTAAATACCATTCTTTTACGTTGTTTTATACAGGATACCACAGGATGATAAAACTTATGTAAAAAATCAATTTTAATAACCAAAAACACTCACACAATAGAGCATGAAAAAACTATTTTTTTTAAAATTTTATGTTTTGATTTTTCTCTCTCTAACAGTTTTAAATATCTGTTATGGTCAGGTCGAATTGTCTACTGATTTCACAAGTGAAAGTGATGAAAAACTTCCTATTCACAATGTATGGAGTACTGCTAACAGAATAAGTCCAAGATATGGATCTAATATTCGTCCAGGACTTAAAATGAACATTGTTAGAATGATTGGGGGGATAAAAAAAACTGTAAATGGAGTAAATCAAAAAGATTTAGATTTTGACCCTTGTCTATATGATTCTATCAACAATCAATACGTGTATAGGTGGGATCCATTGATAGAACGACTTGATAAAGTTGTTAGTTCACATACTGAAATTTTACAAATTGCATTAGATCAGCCTCCATGGGCGTTTCAGCATGGTTATAATTTTATTCCAGAAGGGACAAGAGATAATGTGAATTTTCGTGAGGATGAGAAGATATCTATTTATGGAAATTCATTGCCACCAGCAGATAAGGAAGCTTATCATGAATTTATAAAGGCATTAATGGTAAAATTGGTTGAAACCTATGGAGAAGAAAAAGTCTTGTCGTGGCGTTTTAGAGTCGGTTCTGAAATAGAGACCCCTGATCATTGGTTTGGTACCAAACAAGATTTCATAGAACACTTTGCAAACACAGAAAGGGCAGTAAGAACTGTTTTGCCTAACGCAAAGGTTGGATTGCATACTAGAAATCCAGGATTTTTATATAAAAATGGGACGATTCTAAATTATAAAGGAGAACCTTATGCCTCTTTTATAGATGGGCTTATTGATTATAATGATGCGAACAATATCAAGTGTGATTTTTGGGGATTGTCTGATTATATTGTGATTGGGAATGGAGGTCTAAGAGATATGAACGGTAAATACGCCAAAAATTTTGCACCTCTTATAAATAATCCTAAATGGAATCCTGAAACAACCATAGATATTATGGAGTATAAAACTGTAACGACTATGAATGGGGCAGATGATAAAGGAACAGTTGGGTGCGAAACTTCACATAGAGAAATCGTAGAGCTGATTTTTTCAAATACCTTTTATAAAAACAAAGAGAAAGGTTTAGAATTTATTTACAGATGGGGAAACAGAACAGGAAGTGATAACCCTGATGCCATAAAAGAATTAGATGCAATGCAAGGTTTGCTTCGATATGAAACGAGTATTTCAGGGAATCCTAATACATCAACAAACGAGTTGGATGCCATCTTTGCTAAAAATGAATCCGAAGAGGCGTATGATGTGTTAATCTATAATTACAATAGTAGTTCTTTAGGCTATAAAGCCAATGAAACTGTAGAAGTTTCGTTTACTACAAATTTACCTGTGGGCACAACATTGTACTATAGGAGTAAATCTTATGGAAAAGAGCATAACAAGCTCCAAAATTTTTTAATCAATAATTCAAACTATGTAATGAGTGGTTTTGATGAAAAAGGAGCGCCAGATCGAACCTTAACAGAAGAGGGCTATGCTGCATATTTAAATTATATAAACCCAAATCCTCACCAATTTACAGCATGGCAAAGTCTAGTTACTAAAGAGAGAAATGATGGTAACCCCGGATCTGAAGTTAAAATATCAACTGAAATTGGGTCTTTTGCTTTTGAAAAATTTGAATTTAGACCAGAAGCAACTTTCGTAAAAGCCATTGCTCCATCATCTTATGTTTGGTCAACAACGGAAAATTTTTCCGCTTGGTCTGCGGTTAAAAATGGGATGACAATAAATGCAGAAAATGATCAATTAAGTGTGGATTTTTCTTCTGATGCTTCATGGCCTATGTTAGCGATAACTGATCTAAATATGAAAGCTAGTTTATATGGTACTTTAAGAATTATAGTAAAAAATAGTACAGACAAACCAGACATACAAATGTTGCCAAATGTACCAGGTTCAAGTTTTGCGTCTGGAAGAAAAAAAGAAACGGTACCTAATGATAACCAATGGCATACCATAGATTTTGATTTAATGAACTGGGGATTATGGACAGGTACAATCACTGAATTTAAATTTTATAATAATTTTAGCTCTGGAAGTATTGTTTTTGATAAAATAGAATTTGTTCCTATAAATGCAATGACACACACTGTAACCCTTAGCAAAGAGGGTCAAGGTCTTTTAAATTATAGTAGTGGTATTGCACTAAATGGTCAAGAGTTGAGTTTAAATGCGATTGCAGATGAAGGATGGGTATTCAATCGTTGGGAAGGGGACATCTCTAGTACACAGAATCCTATTGAGTTGAATGTAATGTCTGACATGAATATTAAAGCAGTTTTTTCTGGTATTGATTTGTCATTTGGTGAGCAGACTTTCAACAAGACAAAGGTATACCCAAATCCAAGTAGTGTTGGGATTTTCAAAATAGACACGCAGATCTCTCCAGATTGGGTAGTATACTCTATCTCTGGGAGAAAGGTAATGGAGGGTAAGGGAGGTGCCATAGACCTTTCGGCCCACAAAAGAGGAATGTACATATTAAAGCTAAACAATACAGTTACAAAGTTGCTTTACTAGAAATATCAATTCTACTTATATAGTCTTATTTTAGGGTGATACTTCACTAACAGCCTAAAGATATCTTTACAAAACATAAAACCTATCAAATGATTCGAAAACGTTTTTTTTTAACAATAAAAATGCAGACCCTATACTCACTTATTTTTTTGATTTTTTTTTCTACCTCATGTGATCTATACATGAACAGTAAAGGGTCGATTTATTTAGAGACTCTGTCTTTAAATAACAAACCCAACCCAACAAGTATTGAAAGTAAACAGCCATTGTTTTCGTGGGTAGTAGCAAACGACGGTTTTCATAAGATACAGGCCTCGTATCAAATCCTTGTGGCATCTTCAAGTGATCAACTAAACGAAAAGGATGCAGATTTATGGAATTCTCAAAAAGTCCAGAGCGAAAAATCAAGTTTTGTAAAGTACCAAGGTAAACCATTAGAAGCCACAAAAACGTATTACTGGAAGGTAAGGATCTCTGATCTTCAAGGCACGCTATCAGATTGGTCTGAAATTCAACATTTTAAAATGGGATTACTAAATAAAACAGACTGGGGGTCGTCAAAATGGATAACGTTAAATCATGATACAAGAACTTCAAAATATCGTTTTAGAGATTATAAAACGGGTAGAATGAAAAATCGACCAGCTAAAAAAGTAAAAGGTTTTGCTGCTAGTTATTTTAGAAAAGAAGTTGAGATCATTAAACATATTGAAAGTGCTCAAGCTTATATTTGTGGGTTGGGGTATTATGAGTTGTATTTGAATGGTGAAAAAGTAGGCGATCATGTTTTAGATCCTGCACCTTCAAACTATGATAAACAAGCGTATTATGTGAGTTATGACATTTCGGAGCAAGTAAAATCAGGAAAAAATGCCTTTGGAATAATTTTAGGGAACGGGTTTTATGCGCAAGATATCTCTTGGAAACGCGATCCAGAATCAGAAAAAGACATGGCTTTTGGTCCACCAACGGTTAAGTGCTTGGTAAAATTAACATACACAGATGGAACTTCATCAGAATTTTATACTGATAAAAATTGGAAAGAATCTACAGGTCCAATTGTATTCAATAATGTTTATGGAGGGGATACTTATGATGCTCGTTACGAAATAGGAAAATGGAATACAGTTGGTTTTGACGATACTTCCTGGGGGAATGTGAAAATTGCCTCTCCAAAATTGAAAAACATCAATGCGCAACAAATGCCACCTATTAAAAAACTAAAAGAATTTGCACCTCAAAAGGTGTTTAAAGCACCAGATGGTAATTGGATTGTAGATTTTGGACAAAATATTGCGGGTTGGGTAAAATTAAATGTTGAAGGTAAAAAAGGACAGCTTATTGATGTGGTCACAACAGAAGCGTTGTTAACAGACGGAACAGATATTTACAAAGGCTCTACAGGAGGAGGAGCCAATGGAATGACCCAAGAATACAAGTATATTTGTAATGGAAGAGGTTTAGAGTCTTGGGAGCCAAAATTTAGTTACCATGGTTTTCGATTTGCAAAGATCAAAGGGGTTTCTAGAAGGCCAGATGCAGAAATGATCAAAGCGGTCTTGGTCGCTACTGATATTCAAGAAACAGGAAGTTTTACCTCCTCTGATGAGATGTTGAACAAAATGCACCGCATAAGTAAATGGACAATTGTCGACAATGTTCATGGAATACCAGAAGACTGTCCTCATAGAGAAAAGTGTGGTTGGTTAGGAGATGCACATGCATTTTGTGAATACGCTTTGTATAATTATGACATGTACGATTTCTATAAGAAATATATGGAAGATATTCGTACACAGATGCGATCCACAAAGGGCCATAATCATCCTGAGCTTGTTTTTCAAGTACCAACGATGATTGCCCCTGGAAAACGAACATCGACCTATGCTAAAATAGATTGGGGTGTGGCTACAATGTATTTGCCTTGGTACAACTATAAATTTTATGGTGATGAATCGATCGTAAAAGACTATTATGATCCGATGAAAGGGTTGACAGATTTTTACCTGAATTTCAAGGGAGAAAATGGCATTATGCAAGATGGAATGGGAGATTGGTGTCCACCATTATGGGATAGAAGAAAAAATCCAAGTGCTATGGAATGCGATCCAATTATTTCTGCCAATGCGTATTTTTATGATGTATTGGGAATTATGGAACGTTTTGCTAAGATGAATAATGACGATGCATACGCGTCTCGAATGAAACAAGAAAAACAAGCGTTGAAGAGAGCGTTTAATAATTCTTTTCTAGTAGACATACCCAAAACGAAATACAAATGGTATCAGAGTCAGACTGCTACAGTTCAAGCTTTAGCTTTTGGTATTGTCCCTGAAAATGAAATCGAAAATGTAGTAAATGGTTTGGTTTATGATATCGTTCAAGCGAAAGGAGGACACCATGCAACAGGGATACATGGGAATAGATATATATATACGGTGTTGTCTAAATATGGAAAAGCAGATTTAGCTTACCAAATATTGACCACACCAGAGTTTCCAAGCCAAGCATATGTGATGAATTCAGGATTTACTACTTGGCCAGAACGTCAGTTCGAATGGGAAAAAATGGAAGGACCTTCTAATTCCTTGAATCATCCAATGCATAGTGGTTTTGCGGCATATTTTTACGAATCGTTAGGTGGGATCAAGTCGTCTGAAGACAAAGTAGGTTATAAAGAGTTTATTGTAAATCCAGAGTTTCCAAATGTTATCACAAAAACAGAAGTATCCATCCCAACAACTTATGGAACAATTAAAAACAAATGGAAAGCCAAGGATGGTCTTTTAACAATGCAATTAGAGATTCCATTTAATACGAAGGCAAGAGTTGAGGTCGATCTAGCTGAATATAAATCATTGAGAATAAATGATGAGACCATAGAGAGTTATAAAACACGAAATATTGTTGAAGTTATTGAGGGAGCTATAATTTTAGGTTCGGGTAAATATAAAGTTGAGTATTTAAAAAGCAAATCATGAAAAACCTTCTTTTGAGAACTGTAGTTTTGGGTCAAATATGCTTTCTTGTTTTGTTTTTTTCATCCTGCAAAGGGAAATATATATTGAAAAAAAAAGAAAGTACGTTTCAATCGATCTTTAATGGTAAAGATTTAGAAGGATGGCATGGAGATCCCAAATATTGGAGGGTTGAAGATGGTATTTTGATTGGGGAAGTAACTCCAAAAACCATACTAAAACAAAATTCTTTCATCATTTATCAAAACGTTCAACCGAAAAATTTTGAATTAATGCTAGAGTATAGGATAAGTAGTTCGGGCAACAGTGGTATCAATTATAGAAGTGAAATCATCGAAAATAAATCCTTTGCATTGAGAGGTTATCAATGTGATATTGACGGTAAAAACAAGTATACAGGACAAAATTATGAAGAAAAAAAGCGAACAACTTTAGCTTATATGGGAGAAATCGTGACCATACCCGAGATGCCTAAAGACTTCTCTAAATTTGGCCTCCGACAAAACGTAAAGAAAAACTGTTGGCAAACAAGGACAATAACAGAAACCAAAACAAAACTAACTCCCTATATAAAGTCTAATGACTGGAACAGCATACATCTAATAGTCAAAGAGGAAACGATGCAACATTTTGTCAATGGTGTTCTGTTTAGTGAGGTAAGCGATTTGGATAGCATAAACCGAGCGATGAAAGGTTACTTGGGAGTTCAGGTTCATGTGGGGCCTCCAATGAAAATAGAGTATAGAAATATAATGTTAAAGCAACTTTAAAATATGCTATGGATGGATATGTTCAAATAAGTATAAAACCATCTATTTCAATAAAAATAATCATTGTTAACCGATTTCGAGCGGATAGATAAATAATGTGAGATCGCGTCTTTTATATTTCAAGAGTTCACAAAAAATTTACACAGTACTGTGCAGGACACAAAAACGAATTACCCATATTATATTTGATTCCCAATATCAATTAGACCATGAAGACTAAACTAATTATTTTGATTTGTTTTTTGAGTACGATGACTTTGTGTTCTCAAATCAGCCATGGGCTCAGAGACCAACAAGATAGGCATATCATACCTCGAGGTTTTGTCATAAATACAAATGACCATAAGGGAGAAGTGTTTTTTGACAATGATGACTATGCAAGAATGGTTAGAATGGGAGCAAATACTCAAGTTATTCGACTTGAGCTAGGCAAGCTAAGTACCTTTCCAGGAGGTAAGCTTGAGCCCAATTATCTTAAAAAATTAGACACACTCGTAGATTTGGGTAGGCACCACGGCATAAAAACAGTTTTTAAAATGACCGTTTATGGGGTCGATAAATTTGTTTGGGAAGAATTTTGGAAAAATAAAAAAGGAGAATATAGCACCTATATTGAAGCATGGGAGGTGATATGGAACAGGTTTTCAGATGACGATGCGGTCTTTGGATATGATGTTGTCAATGAACCTAGGAGATTAACAATGAATATCTCATATGATGACTTGACTCGTAAATATTTAGTTCCACTCTATCAAAAAATAATTGATCAAAGTCATAAGATTAACCCAAAGAAGAAGATTTTATTCCAATCTGTCTTTATGAACAAAGGGGAGAAAATTGACAACAATCAATATTCAGAAATTAAAGTTCCAATCAACAAAGAGAATATCATTTTTGCACCACATATTTATCAAAATAATATTGATTTGATTAAGCGTAATATGGATAGGTTTGACAAAGAGTCAAAGATGCTGAAAGCTCCTATTGTTATCGGAGAGTGGGGTTTCCCAACATTTGCAACAACAGACACTTTAGTGGGAGGGAACTTAGGTCAATTGAAGTATAGAGAATTGTACATCAGGACCGCCGAGGTCTTTGATCGTATGGGGGTGGGTGCCATCAAAGCTTGGTTCCTAGGAAATCGATCTATGCAGCATTTTCTACCAGGAGGTCCATCAACATGGTCTATATTTAGTGATAGTATAGCCGCAGGAACGGTAGAACGAAAATATATTACAGATGTGATAGCTAGACCTTTTCCTCAAACCATAGCGGGGGATATTCAATCTTTTTTCTTTAACCACGCTACCCGAACCCTAGAGATGAGTATCAAAACAGATAATCGTAAGGGCGCATCAAAGATTTTTGTAGGTGCAAACCGACATTATCCCGATGGCTTCTCCATCTTGATAGATTCCGATATTGTTATGTTTTACGACCCCCTCAAAAACGTTGGGCTAGAGACCTATAAATCGACGAAAAAGTTAGAATCTTCAAATTTTATATGGGATGCCAATACCCAAAAATTAGTGATTTTAAAATGGCCAAAAGACAATGTGGTCATGAACATAGAGATTGTTCCAGGGATAAGAAACTTTGACAAATAATTTAAAATGAAAAAATGAAAAAAACACTATTAATTCTATCTATTACCTCCATAATGCTCTCATGTGTATCAGAAAAAAACACAAGTAAAGATGTTGAGGTTGCTAAAAAAGTAGAAAGTCTTATCAGTAAAATGACTTTAGATGAGAAGATTGCTGAAATGATGCAAGATACACCAGCCAATGAAAGGTTAGGCATTCCGTACATGAAGTATGGGGAAGCCTTACACGGTTTATGGCTTGTTCTTGATTATTATGGCAATACAACTGTTTATCCTCAAGCTATCGCTTGTGGCTCTACTTGGGAGCCTAAGCTAGTCAAAAAAATGGCTTCTCAAACAGCATTAGAAGCACGTTCTTTAGGAGTTACACATTGTTATTCTCCTAATTTAGATGTAATTTCTGGAGACCCAAGATATGGTAGAGTAGAAGAATCTTATGGTGAAGACCCGTATTTGGTGTCTAGAATGGGTGTTGCTTTTATTGAAGGTTTACAAGGTACTGGTGATGAGCAATTTGATGAGAACCATGTGATGGCAACGGCTAAACATTTTATAGGCTATCCAGAAAACAGACGTGGGATCAATGGTGGTTTTAGTGATATGTCTGAACGTCGTTTGCGAGAAGTGTACTTACCACCCTTTGAGGCTGCTGTAAAAGAAGCAAAGGTAGGTTCCGTTATGCCAGGTCATCAAGATTTTAATGGTGTTCCAAATCACATGAATACCTGGTTGTTAAAGGATATTTTACGCGATGAACTAGGTTTTAATGGTTTTATTGTTTCTGACAATAATGATATTGCAAGGTTAGAGACCATGCATTTTATTTCTGAATCAAGAGCAGAGTCAGCTATTTTAGGATTAAAAGCCGGGGTTGATATGGACTTAGTTATTGGAAAGAGTGTTGACCTTTCATCGTATCATGCGAATGTGTTAAAGGATACGATTGCTCAGAACCCTAAATTAATGGATTATATAGACCAAGCAACATCTCGTATTTTAACGGCAAAGTATAAATTGGGCTTGTTTGATACAGAACCAAAAGAGATTGATATAGAAACTGTAAATGCGGGTAAAAAAGAACATCAAGATTTTTCTTATGAAATGGCAAAAAAAGCGATGGTCTTGTTAAAAAACAAAAACAATTTATTGCCTTTGGATATGAATAACATCAAATCTTTGGCAGTAATTGGTCCAAATGCTCATGAAGAACAACCCGAAAAAGGGACTTATTCTTTACTTGGAGGTTATTCAGGTTTACCTCCTTATTATACTTCAGTTTTAGAAGGGATAACAAACAAAACAAAAGGAAAAGTAAAAATAAATTATGCACAGGGTTGTCAGCTGCTTAGCAATTCAAAAGAAGGTTTTTCTAAGGCCATTCATGCAGCTAACAAATCAGATGCAGTAGTCCTTGTGGTGGGGGGGTCTCGAAAAACAGGAGGTGAAGGTGTTGATCGTTCAAGTTTAGATTTATACGGCGTTCAGAATGAATTGGTTGAAGCTATTCACAACACAGGAAAACCGATTATTGTTGTGCTCATTAACGGACGCCCTTTGACCATAAATTATATAGCAGAGAACATTCCGTCTATACTAGAAACTTGGTATTTAGGGATGCGTTCCGGAGATGCCATAGCGGATGCAATTTTTGGAGATACCAATCCAGGAGGTAAGCTAACGGTATCTTTTCCTAGAAATATAGGTCATGTTCCTGTAACCTATCTTGAGCGTCCAGATTTTATTGGCTCTGGGAAAGGATTGTATCGAGATACAGATAAGTCTCCATTATATCCTTTTGGTTTTGGATTGAGCTATACCACGTTTGAATATAGCGTTCCAAAACTCAAAAACACTTCGATTCATACAGATGGTTCAACTACTATTTCTATAGATGTTACCAATACAGGAGAAAGAGAGGGAGATGAAGTCATTCAAATGTATGTAAGAGACGACTATGCCTCAGTGGGTCGTTATTTAAAAATGTTAAAAGGGTTCGAGCGTGTAAGCCTTAAACCTGGCGAAACAAAAACAGTCAGTTTTAAATTAGGTTTTGATGAGCTTAATATATTAAATCAAGATATGAAAAAAGTTGTAGAACCAGGTACTTTTACAATATCAATAGGAAATTCCTCGGAAGAAAAACAATTACAAAAAACAAAACTTAATGTCAAATAACATGAAAACCAATACGCTAAACATTTTTATATTCATCTTTTCATTGGTAGCCAATCAATCATTTTCTCAAGCCACAACATGTGATGGAACCTTACCTTTCGAAGAAAAAAATGGGTTGTTGACTATTGAAATGGAATCTGGTATTATTAATGATGACAGGTGGAAGATTGCTTCAGAAACTGTTAATGGAGAAGAAATAACATATTTGCATTGGACAGGTAGTCAGTCTTTTAATGCACTCACTGGAGTGCCCATTACATATCGTATTAAAATAAACACTCCAGGGACCTATAGGTTTGCTTGGAGAATGAGAGTGGGGCTAGGGACTTCAAAAGGAGAACACAATGACTCTTGGCTAAAGATAGATGGAGAAGATTTTTATGGAATTAAAAATGGAAACAAGGTCTATCCAAAACCCTTGTGTTCATCAGATCCAAGTTTAACTTGTGCAGAGGGGAGCTCAACCCAAAATTTTATCAAAGCTTTTGGTAATAGATTGGATTGGGGATTTGTAACCAACACCAATGATGGAGACTCTCACAGAGTTTTTGTTACGTTTAATGAAGCTAAAGAGTATACGATTACGGTAGACGCTAGGTCATCATATCAATTTGTTGATAAAATGGTATTGAGAAGAGATGGGATTTCTGATGGTGTTGCCTTTAATTTGTCTAACAGTGAATCCGATTGTTACAAAGCACCTCTATCTGACAAAACATTAACCAGAAATCAATTGAGTATTTATCCCAATCCAACATCAGGCAAACTAGAGATTAGAAATATTCCTGAAAATTCAAGTCTCATCGTAACGGATGTTTTAGGAAGAGTTGTTCAAAAATTAACAACTAGAAATAAGGTTGAGACTTTAGATATTAGTTCCCTAAAAAATGGAATTTATTATATTTCTAATCATGATAAAGCCAATTACTTTGTTAAAAAAGTGATAAAGATATAAGATTGTTCAATGTTAAAATCGTGCTACCTCACCCTAGGTGTAATTTTTCTTATCGGTTGTAAGGAACAGGAAACAACTAGGGTAACAAAACCTAATGTTCTATTTGTTCTTGTCGATGATTTAGGATATCACGACTTAGGGGTAACCGGTAGTCGTTTTTATGAAACGCCAAATATAGATAAGTTAGCAGGCCAGTCCATGATTTTTACTAATGGTTATGCAGCAAGTCGAGTATGTAGTCCATCTCGGGCAAGCATCATGACCGGAAAGTTTACTGCGAGGCATGGAATCACAGATTGGATTGGCGCCAAAACAGGAGAAGATTGGAGAAGTAGAAATCGCCATGACAAAATGTTGCCAGCAGATTATGTCCATGAACTACCTAAAGAAGACATAAGTAT
>NZ_JBDNAI010000043.1:0-10853 GCF_039768515.1 Wenyingzhuangia sp. | reverse complement strand
TGGTTAGAGCGAGATCTAATACTTGCTTGATTTCAGTTACATAATGAAACTTTAACCCCTTCAGATAAGAATCTTTAATTTCTTCAATATCTTTCTTGTTTGCTTCACATAAAATGATCTCTTTGATATTTGCTCGTTTTGCAGCTAATATCTTTTCTTTAATCCCTCCTACAGGAAGCACTTTACCTCTCAGTGTAATTTCACCCGTCATGGCTAATTTAGATTTTACTTTCCTCTGTGTCAAACTTGACACTAATGAGGTAATCATCGTTATCCCAGCACTTGGACCATCTTTTGGCGTTGCTCCTTCAGGAACATGAACATGAACTTTATAGGCTTCTAGCACTTTTTGTTTCACGCCCAAATCTTCTGCATTGGCCTTGATATATTCTAAAGCTATGGTTGCAGATTCTTTCATGACCGTTCCTAGATTCCCTGTAATTGTCAACCCTTTTCCTTTGGATAAAATAGACTCAATGAATAGTATATCTCCACCCACACTTGTCCATGCCAATCCTGTAACGACTCCAGCAACTTCATTGTTTTCATATTTATCGCGCTCCATTCTTGCTGGACCTAATATAGCTTCAATATTTTCGTGGCTTAAGGATACATCATATGATTCCTCCATCGCAATTGATTTGGCAGCATAACGCACCAATTTTGCAATTACTTTTTCTAAGTTACGCACTCCAGACTCTCGAGTATACCCAGCAACTACAAACTCTAATTGGGCTTTTCCTATTTTTAGATGAGAACTTTTCAATCCGTGTTCTTTCAATTGTTTTGGTAACAAATGTTTCTTTGCGATTTCCATTTTCTCCTCAATGGTATATCCTGAAACATTTATCATTTCCATACGATCTCTCAATGCCCATGGAATGTTACCAATATTGTTAGCCGTAGCGATAAACATCACTTTGGACAAATCATAGCCTACTTCTAGAAAGTTGTCATAAAAAGCTGAATTTTGCTCAGGATCTAAAACTTCTAACATCGCAGAAGAAGGATCCCCTTGCATTCCAGAGGCCATTTTATCAATTTCATCTAACACAAATACAGGATTACTCGTTCCTGACTTTTTTATGTTTTGTATCAACCTACCAGGCATGGCACCAATATACGTTTTACGGTGTCCTCTGATTTCAGACTCATCACGCAAACCTCCTAACGCCATTCTAACGTATTTTCTGCCCAATGCTTCAGCAATAGATTTTCCAAGAGAGGTTTTTCCTACCCCCGGAGGGCCATACAAGCAGATGATTGGAGACTTCATATCTCCTTTAAGTTTTAATACGGCCAAGTGCTCAATAATTCGATCTTTAACTTTTTCTAGCCCAAAATGATCTCTATCCAGTGTTGCTTCTGCTTCTTTTAAATCGAACTTGTCTTTGGTGTATGTGTCCCATGGAAGTTCCAACATCAACTCTAAGTAGTTTCTTTGAATTGCATATTCTGGCATCTGAGGATTCAAACGTTTCATCCTCAGAACTTCCTTTTCAAATGTTTTCTGAATCTCTTTAGACCATTTTTTTTCCTTTGCCTTTTTGTTTAACTCTACAATTTCAGTCTCATGCGAGTTACCTCCTAACTCTTCCTGAATGGTTTTTAGTTGCTGATGTAGATAATATTCTTTTTGCTGTTGATCTAAATCAACTCTTGTTTTGTTTTGGATATCATTGCGTAATTCTAAACGCTGCAACTCAGTATTTAATTTTTTCAAGGTAGCAATGGCTCTATCTTGAAGACTATTTACTTCTAACAACTCTTGCTTTTCTTTGACGGACAAATCAATATTTGAAGAAATAAAATTGATTAAAAAAGAATTACTTTTTATGTTTTTGATTGCAAACGTTCCTTCGGAGGGAATGTTTGGATTTTCTTCAATAACACTCAATGCAGTTTCTTTTACTGTTTTGATAATCTCTTTAAACTCCTCAGTATCTTGAACAAAACTATCTTCAATAATCTCTGTAGTGACCGCTTTTATGAAAGGTTCTTTTTGGATCTCTGCTTCTAAACGAATTCTCTTTTTTCCTTGAATGATCACTGTAGTATTACCATCAGGCATTTTCAATACTCGCAAAATTTGCGCAACCACTCCAGTATGGTAAATATCGTCAAAAGAAGGATTTTTACTTGCGGAATCTTTTTGAGCTACAATTCCTAATATTTTATCTCCTTTATTAACTTCCTTAATCAATTGGATCGCTTTGTCTCTGGTTGCTGTAATCGGAATCACAACCCCTGGAAACAATACAGTATTTCTTAAAGGCAAAATAGGTAACATTTCAGGCACCAATTCCTTATTCATTTCAGCTTCATCTTCTGGACTTAACAATGGAATTAAATCAGAATCTTCATCTATCATGTCATGGAAAGATAAAGTATCTATTTTTATGTTTTTTTGTCTACTCATATGGAAAGAGTGTCATTGTGACACCCTGAATGTTTTTTGGCTACTTGATTGTTCCGTAAAGATACAGAGATTCAGGTAGGGGTTAATACTTCTTACCTACCTAAGTCAATATTGATGCCATATCTACTAGACTGACAAATTGTAAATTACTATGGTGTATTCACGATAGAACTTGTACTTTTGTGAATATGAAAAGAGTTTATTTAGATAACGCAGCTACCACTCCTTTATTACCTGAGGTTACTGAGGCCATGATTCAAAGCATGACCAATACTTTTGGTAACCCTTCCTCTACACATACTTTTGGACGTGGTGCAAAGGCCGTGATTGAAAATGCTCGAAAAAACATAGCGAAACACCTAGGATGCACAACTTCTGAATTGGTTTTTACATCTGGCGGTACAGAGGCCGATAATTTTATACTGAAAAACGCAGTACAACATCTAGGAGTCGAACACATCATTACCTCAACCCTAGAGCATCACGCTGTATTACATACCATAAACTTTTTAGCCACAAAAGGAACTGAAATTTCTTATGTAAACACACTAGAAAATGGTTCTATTGATTATAAACATTTAGAAAGGTTATTACAGAACAACAACAAGAAAACCCTAATTTCATTGATGCACGTAAATAATGAAATAGGGACAATTTTAGAATTGTCAAAAGTAATTGCTTTGAAACAAAAATATAAGGCTCTATTTCATAGTGACACGGTACAATCTATTGGCCATTTTGATCTTAACTTATCGACTTGTGATATTGATTTTATTGTGGCCGCAGCGCATAAATTTCATGGTCCAAAAGGAATTGGATTTGCTTATTTTAGAAAAGGGACAGGAATACATCCAGAAATCTTAGGAGGTGAACAAGAGCGAGGCTCTAGAGCAGGTACAGAAAACACCTCTGCCATAGTGGGTATGGATAAAGCTTTATCTGTTTGTCTTAAAAACTTAGTAAAAGACACTGCTTATCTTAAAAATCTAAAAGAATATTCAATTGCTGAAATAAAACAAAAACTTCCTTCAATAAAATTTAACGGCGTTTCTGAAGACCTTAATCTTAGTACACACACGATCCTCAATATTCAGTTAGAAAAAGACTTACCGATGCTTCTCTTCCAATTAGATATGAAAGGAATCGCTATTTCAGGAGGTTCTGCATGCCAAAGTGGAAGCCACAAAGGATCTCATGTTTTACAAAGTTTTTTATCAGATCAAGCACAAAAAAACACTTCTGTCCGAGTATCATTCTCAAAACAAACAAGCAAAGAACAAGTTGACTACTTCATACAGGAGATGGTTACCCTGGTCTCACAAAAAAAATAAGATTTATGTCTACCTTAACGAATGTTTAGGGGCTAACGAGTTAAGCCAATGCTTTTCTCAAAACAGTTATCGCATGGAGACTATCTCTTTGGGTTCCATCTTTAATCTGATGTCGACAACTGGTTCCTGAAGCCACAATAAGTGTTGATTTATGAGCATTTCTAACTTTTGGAAATAGAGAATCTTCACCCATTTGCATACTTACTTCATAATGTTCTTTTTCATAACCAAATGAACCAGCCATCCCACAACAACCCGTGTTCAAAATAGTGACTTTATAATTCTTAATGATATTGAGCATATCAAAGGTAGCCTTTGTAGTACTCAATGCTTTTTGATGACAATGCACATGAATTTTCACGTCTAACGCCTCATGGGTAAAGTCTATAGCGCTAATGTGACCTGATTCTATTTCTTTACTTATGAATTCTTCAATCGTAAAAGAATGCTTAGCTACCTTTTTCGACAAATTTTTATTTGTGCACAACCTCAAATACTCATCTCTAAAGCTTAGAATAGCTGAAGGTTCTACACCAACCAAACAATGTTCCTCACTTAACACTTCACCAAATACTGTAACATTATCATTAGCAACCTTCTGGGCTTCTTTTAAGAAACCTTTGGAAAGCAAAGCTCTACCGCTTTCAGCATGGTCTAAAAAGATACATTGATAATTTAATTTATATAACAATTCGATGGCATCAATACCGATTTGTACGTCGTAAAAATTAGTAAACTCATCATTAAAAAAATATAGTTTTTTTATCGGATTGGGCAGCTGTAATCTTTGTTCATTGTTTTCAATCCAATGTTTTAATGTGTGCTTCTGTACTCTGGGTAAAGTTCTCTTCGGACTGATACCCAATATGTTTTTTACCCATTTCGTATTTCCGATGATATTGATAAAACTACTGAAAGCAGCATATTTTTGGTTGACACCATTGACTTTTGCAAATATTTTATTCCTTAAAGAATAACCATGTTCTTCTTGATACTGGAATAAAAATTCTGACTTCAACGTAGAAACATCTACATTGCTTGGACACTCACTTGCACAAGCCTTACAACTGATGCATAAATCAAAAACTTCTTTTAAACTTTGATCATCAAACTTATTGGTAGAAGTGTTGTGAGTCAATACTTCTCGCAAAGCATTGGCTCTGGCCCTGGTGGTATCTTTCTCGTTTTTAGTGGCTCTATAACTTGGACACATCGTCCCGCCTGCATCAACAGATTTTCTACAATCTCCAGATCCATTGCATTGTTCAGCCAAACGAAGAATTCCTTGTTGGTCTGAAAAATCCATCAAGGTATCAATAATCGGTTCTTTCCTATTTACCTGATATCGAAGATCTTCATCCATCGGAAGAGGAGCTACAATTTTGCCTTTATTAAAAATGTAATGAGGATCAAAGGTCTCTTTTAACGCTTTGAGTATAGCGTAGTTCTTCTCCCCAATCATCATTGGAATAAACTCTGCGCGAACAATACCATCTCCATGTTCACCACTTAAAGAACCTTTGTACTGTTTGACAAGCTTGGCTACGCTAGTGGTGATTTTTCTGAACAAAAGGACATCTTCTTCGACCTTTAGGTTTAGAATAGGACGCAAATGAATTTCACCAGCACCAGCGTGAGCATAATAAACTGCTTGCTGATCAAAACCTTCCATCATTTTTGAAAAATCTGCTATGAAATTTGGCAAATCTGCCAGACTAACCGCAGTGTCTTCTACGCAAGCAACAGCTTTTTTATCACCAATCAAATTTCCTAAGGCCCCAAGACCTGCTTTGCGCAACTCGTGAATTCCATTGATTTTATCCTTAGTCACAATGGGATGTGCATAGCCAAAATTGTTTTTCTGTAAATCCAAGATCAACTGATTGGCTTGATTTTCTGCATCTTCTATAGTTTCGGCGGCCACTTCTAACATTAAAACCGCTGCGGGATCCCCTTTCAAAAAGGTTCTATTTTTCTGTTGAGACCTGATCGATTTGGTACAATCCAAGATTATTTTATCCATCAACTCACAATTATATAATCGATGTTGCATCGCTACAACTACCGACTCCATACATTCCTGTATGCTATCAAAATGAGAAGCAACCATTATTTTTTGGGAAGGCGGCAATAAGTCCAACTGTAAAGTAATTTCAGTTGTGAAAGCCAATGTTCCTTCACTTCCACACAATAGCTTAGCCAAGTTGATTGTTTTTTCTGTACCCCCAAACAACTCAAATTTCAAAAACTCATCAATGGCATAACCCGTGTTTCTTCTGTGGATGTCTGGATTGGGGAACTCTTCTTTGATGTTCTGTTGAACTTCTTGCTGTATAAAAGTGTCTAGAACCATTTTATAAATAGCACCCTCAATTGTATTCAATCTTGATTTCTCGAGGAACGTTTCCTGATCAACGGCTTCAAAAACGACTTCACTTCCATCACTCAATATGGTTTTTAGGGCTATTATCTTGTCCCTTGTAACCCCATATCTAATAGATGTTGTCCCTGAACTGTTATTGCCAACCATCCCTCCTATCATACATCTATTTGCAGTTGAAGTATTTGGTCCAAAAAACAAACCATCAGCCTTGATATATCTATTTAAATCATCCCTTATCACACCAGGCTGAACCGTTATTTGTCTTAACTCTTTGTGATAAGCTAATATGTTCGTAAAGTGCTTAGAAACATCTACAATCAACCCCTCTCCAACGCATTGACCTGCCAAAGAAGTACCTGCTGTTCTTGGAATTAAAGTTATTTTTTGTTCATGAGCAAAAGCAATCGTTCGTTTTAAGTCCTTTTCATTTGTTGGAAACACAACCCCTAAAGGTATTTTTCTATAGACAGAGGCATCTGTTGCATAAATATTTTTATGCAGTTGATCCGCTAAAAGCGTTCCGTCTAATTTTTTTTCTAATCCCTTGAGCAATGTGTTCATACGTTCAAAAATAAAGAAATGAAATGGTTTTCATTGTATCTCAACGAATCATAATAGAAATTTTTTATTTCGCTAACAATAAAAACAAAACTATCGATAGGTTGACCTTGAAAATTATACCCAAATCACAACATCTTTTTATACAAAAGGAAACATAAAACAAGGCTAGTTATAAAATTCATGTGGGAACACAAATGATTATTGACAAACAAGTTGAAAGCAAAAACGAAGATCAAGTTATTTATTGATGTTCGTTTTTTGAATGCTTTAATCTATAAAAGGTTAGGTCAAAACGAATTTAGTATGTATTTTTGCTACTGAAATTGACTTAAAATACCTTTTTACAACAACAAAATCGCGACTCGTTTTTAGTTGAGAGAAAAGTTGATTATTGTTAATTATTACACAAATTAAACAAGAAAGAAAGTGCGTAAAATTTTAATTAGACTCCTAACAACAACTAGTCTGCTTAGTGTTCATAATATATAAAATAGTAAGATGTACAAGATATATTAAAATCATTTAAAATGAACATTTGCATTAACAGCGAATAATTGACAGGACGCAAATACCATGAGGAGAAATGGAAAGAACTATATTTTAGAAAAAGGAGGACACAGATTTTCAAGTTCAGGATTACGAAAAGAAGTGCGAAAAAAAGAGAATTTAAACAAGAATATTATATAGATGAATATCAAAAAAACAACAAAAATATACATCGCTGGTCACAGAGGTATGGTTGGTTCAGCAGTATGGAGAGCATTAGTATCTAGAGGGTATTCTAATTTGATTGGAAAAACTAGCGCTGAACTTGATCTTAGAAATCAACAAGCTGTTACTGATTTTTATAAAAGAGAACAACCTGAAGTAGTAATCGATGGAGCGGCAAAAGTTGGTGGTATTTTAGCAAATAATGATTTTCCTTATCAGTTTTTAATGGAAAATATGCAAATTCAGAACAATTTAATTGATGGCGCACATAAGGCAGGTATCGAAAAATTTATTTTCTTAGGGAGTTCTTGTATCTATCCGAAATTTGCACCACAACCATTAAAAGAAGAATACCTATTAACAGATTCTTTGGAGCCAACGAATGAGTGGTATGCTATTGCAAAAATCACAGGTGTAAAAGCCTGCCAAGCTATTCGCTGTCAATACAACAAAGATTATGTAAGTTTAATGCCTACCAACTTATATGGATCATTTGATAATTTTGACTTGCAATCTTCACATGTATTGCCAGCAATGCTGCGTAAATTTCATGAGGCCAAACTCAATAACCATTCAGACGTAACGCTCTGGGGGAGTGGAACCCCAATGCGAGAGTTTTTATTTGTAGATGATATGGCAGAGGCTGTGGTTTATGCTCTAGAGAATAATACACCAGAATACTTATACAATATAGGTACTGGAAAAGATATTACGATTAAAGAATTGGCAGAGAGTATTCAGAATGTAACAGGCCATCAAGGAAAAATTCTATGGGATACTAGTAAACCAGACGGAACCCCGAGAAAACTAATGGATGTTTCCAAGATGGCAGCAATAGGATGGAAATATTCAACTGAGTTAGAAGATGGTATTAAAAAAACATATAATTGGTTTTTACAAAATACAGATAAGATTAAAGAAATAAAATTATAATTATGAAAGTTGCATTAATAACTGGGGTTACAGGTCAAGATGGATCTTATTTGGCAGAACTACTGTTAGAAAAAGGATATGAAGTTCATGGGATTAAAAGAAGAGCTTCGTCCTTAAATACAGATAGAATAGATCATTTATATCAAGATCCCCATCACCCAAATCAACGCTTCAAATTGCATTATGGTGATTTAACAGATGCAATGAATCTTACTAGAATTATAGAAGAGTGTCAACCTGATGAAATTTATAATTTAGGTGCCATGTCTCATGTTGCAGTTTCTTTTGACACCCCTGAATATGTTGGAAATGTTGATGGTTTGGGTACGTTGCGTATTTTAGAGGCAGTCCGTTTATTAGGCTTAGAAAAGAAAACGAAAATTTACCAAGCCTCTACTTCTGAACTCTATGGAGGAATGCCAGAAAATAAAAATGACAAAGGTTTTTATGATGAAAATTCGCCTTTTTATCCAAGATCACCTTACGGAGTTGCTAAAATATATGGTTTTTGGATTACCAAAAACTACAGAGAGGCTTATAATATGTTTGCATGTAATGGTGTTTTATTCAATCATGAAAGTCCCAGAAGAGGTGAAACTTTTGTGACTCGTAAAATTACACGAGCGACTGCTAGAATTGCTTTAGGTCTACAGGAAAAATTCTATCTGGGGAATTTAGAGGCCAAACGAGATTGGGGACACGCCAAAGATTATGTTCGTATGATGTGGATGATCTTGCAGGCAGAAGAGCCTGAAGACTGGGTAATTGCTACTGGAAAGACCACAACGGTTAGAGAATTTGTTAGACTAGCTTTTAAAGAAGTTGGTATTGAACTAGAATTTAAAGGAAAAGGAATTAATGAAACAGCAGTAGTTGTAAAATGCAGTGATCCTAGGTTTAAAATTGAATCAGGAACAGAAGTTTTATCAATAGACCCTGCATATTTTAGACCAACTGAAGTAGATTTATTAATTGGAGATCCCACCAAAGCAAAAGAAAAATTAGGCTGGGTGCCAGAACATAATCTAGCATCATTGGTAAAAGACATGATGCACTCTGATATAAAACTGATGCAAAAAGATCAATATTTGAAAGAGGGTGGATATTTTATTAGTAACAATCCTGAATAGTTTTTGTTTTTAATTAAATAATAATACATCATTCACTTACGATAAGGATTCAACTTCTCATTATGATGTAAAAAGAGTTCATTAGTAAAATACTTTTCTTACTGATTCAGCTGAATATAACATGGTGTGGTTAAACAATTTATTTCAGGAAAATAACTTGAGTATTCTAAAAAATTACAATGGATAAATGTATCAAGAAATAAAAAAAAATATCGAATCTTTAAGATTCAAAGTAGTTTCTCATGATTTTGAAAGACCTTGGGGTGGGTTTTTAGTAATAGATGAAACCCAAGCACAAGAATTTTCAAACAAATTCTTTAGAGGGTTAGATGTGAATTCTTTAAAAATTGGAGGTAAGTTGAGTCCTAAAATACTTATTGTAAAACCAGAAGCTAGATTGTCTTGGCAATACCACAACAGACGTGCTGAAATTTGGCAAGTATATAAAGGATCGGCTGGAATCATTAGAAGTAATACAGATACTGAAAACGAAATTAAGGTATATGATGAAGGAGATCAAATTGTATTACAACAAGGCGAAAGGCATCGCTTGATAGGTCTAGATGATTATTGTGTGGTGGCAGAGATTTGGCAACATACCGATGCGAACCACCCTTCGGATGAAGATGATATTATACGAGTGCAAGACGACTTTGGAAGATAAAAAAGCATGCTATGAGCAAGAAAAAAGGAATGATTGTATCTGGATATTTTAATCCCATACATAAAGGACATATTGAGTATTTTAATAATGCGAAAGCCTTGGCTGATGAATTGTTTGTAATTGTAAATAACGATCATCAAAGAGCCTTAAAAGGATCCAAAGAGTTTCAGCAAGAGTCAGAACGTATTTTTATCGTCTCCAATATAAAATCTGTTAATCATTGTGTTTTGTCAATTGATGAGGACAGAACCGTTTGTAAAACTATCGAAAAGATTTTCTTGGAATTTGGAAGTGAATATGACTTTAGTTTTGCCAACGGTGGCGATCAAAATAATGACACGATACCAGAAAAACCGATTTGTGATCAAATGGGTATCGCATTAATTGATGGGATAGGTGATAAAATTCAGTCTAGCAGTTGGTTATTGAAAAAATAAACCTCTTCATTTATAATTGATTTATATCT
The DNA here is from genome assembly GCF_039768515.1 of Wenyingzhuangia sp. Classification (NCBI taxonomy): domain Bacteria; kingdom Pseudomonadati; phylum Bacteroidota; class Flavobacteriia; order Flavobacteriales; family Flavobacteriaceae; genus Wenyingzhuangia; species Wenyingzhuangia sp. The sequence goes on along the minus strand of NZ_JBDNAI010000043.1, from coordinate 255 downwards.
TCGTTTATTATTCATGCATACTTGGTAAGAAATTTGTTCTTCGGTCTGCAAAGTTTTAAGAAGCAGAGATCTAGCTTTTTTTAGTGGAATCTATCATGAATAAAGCCAGAACCCATTCAGATATCTTTACTTTCAAACAAAATACTTATTTGAATAACAATTAAGAGATACGAATTGTTATTTAACTATAGTTCCCTTGTGGTTCTGCTGCTTGATTAATGTGTTCTTGTGCTTCTTTAACCGTTACTTGACCAT
>NZ_JBDNAI010000042.1:0-33341 GCF_039768515.1 Wenyingzhuangia sp. | reverse complement strand
TAACAGATTATGGAGGAGGTGGAGCAGATTGGGAGTCTTATGAAGATCTACAGAAAATGAAAAGCGATACCCAGTGGGATCCAACGAAATACTTGAATCTTTGGACTGTTAGAATGGGAGGAAATAGTAATGAGGACGGGGGCCTAAAGGATTTGTTAGGATTTGCTCAGTTTCCTGGAAATTCAGGTTTAGGGGGATTGAGAAAATATGAAGGATCTCCGTATACAGACGGAGTAGTGATTGCTTATCATGCATTTGGAGACCATAAAAAAGATGATGGTTCATTTGTCATGAATACTGCTTATAACGAAGGGAGGACAACTACCCATGAAGTTGGACATTGGTTGGGGCTAAGACATATTTGGGGAGATTCAGCAACTTGTGGCAATGATGACTATTGTAATGATACTCCTGAGGCTACAGAGGGGCATACAAATTGTCGTGACTATGATACTTGCATAAGTGATGGCCTTGGTAAAGACATGGTAGAAAATTACATGGACTACACTGCTGATACCTGTATGGATACTTTTACCCAAGATCAAAAAGAAAGAATGATTGCGGTTATGAAAAATTCACCAAGAAGAGTAGAGTTGTTAAATTCACCAGCTTTGGAAGAACCTTTGTATAGTAATCGTGAGTTGGAATCATTTGTAGTGAATCCAAATCCAATTACTGATTTTGGAAAGATAGTTGGGTTTGCAAACGGAACGGTTGTATTATCTGTGTATGATGTGAGTGGAAAAAGAGTGCTGTCTAAAAGATATTACAATGTAGAAGAAGTATTTTATGAAGAAATTGATCTAGGAGTATTGGTTTCGGGTGTTTATATATTATTGATAGAGAATGAAGGGAAAAAAGTCATAAAAAGAATCCTAAAGAAATAGATCGAGTTACATAATACTAGAAGAAATGAAATTATATTTAGTCCCTACACCAATAGGAAATTTAGAAGACATGACTTTTAGGGCTGTTAAGGTTTTGAAGGCTGTAGACTTGGTGTTAGCAGAAGATACTCGTACCAGCGGTAAGTTGATGAAGCATTATGAAATTAACACTTCTATGCAAAGTCATCACATGCATAATGAACATAAAACGGTAGCTCAAATTGTCCAAAAAATAAAAGGAGGGACAACAGTAGCTTTGATCTCTGATGCTGGCACTCCTGCAATTTCGGATCCAGGATTTTTATTGACAAGAGCTTGTGTGCAAAGTGGAATTGAAGTTGATTGTTTGCCAGGAGCTACAGCTTTTGTTCCTGCATTAGTAAATTCAGGATTGCCAAATGAAAAGTTTGTGTTTGAAGGTTTTCTTCCTGTTAAAAAAGGAAGGCAGACACGTTTACAGATTTTAGCAGAAGAGGTAAGAACTATTGTTTTGTACGAATCACCCCATAAACTAGTAAAAACTTTGACGCATTTGTCAGAATATTTAGGAGTAGAAAGGCAAGCTTCTGTTTCTAGAGAATTGACGAAAATGTTTGAAGAAACCCAAAGGGGTACTTTAGTGGAATTGGCCGAATATTATTCGAGTAAACCTCCAAAAGGAGAAATTGTTTTGGTGGTAGCGGGTAAATAAATTTAAAAGAGGCATTACCTCTCATAGAACAGAATTCAAGATACTCATCTAACGTCTAGTGAATTGATAATTCTATCTGAAAGTAATACATAATTGTTGTTGTCACCGAGCCATAAGGTTGTCAATTGTAATAAAGTTAGATCGTTCTTGAGGCAGGTAATACTTTTGAACTTAATGGTGTTTCCATCACTGATAAAGCTTCCTTTTTTTACTATGGATGGATATTGATTCACAAAAGTATCAGTATTGGTAGCATAGAAGTCAGTTCCATTCATTGTTTTAACCACGTGGTTCATGGATGTGTTTGAGGATCCTGTGAGGTTGATAACACCAACAGCTTCTTTGTGAACGATTTTAGTAAAAGAAAGATTAAAAGAGGGATGGTCAGTGTAGGCATAGTGTTCCATTTTTTGGATTAAATTTTCTATATCCTCAGACAATTGGTTTTTCATGTCAATTTTTTCTAAGAAGTATGGCGACTCAAATGATATTTTGTTCTTGTGGTAGTAATGTCTTTTCCATTGTTTTTCTAACAATTCAGGAATAGGAGGTGCAAGTTCTTGAAAAAAAAGAGACAACTTAGTGTTGTATTTGTAACCGATGAGCAAAACAGTTAGAAAAAAAAGAATAAGACTTGATTTTTGAGAAAGTTGTTTAAAAGAGATCTTCTTTTTTCCTTCTTTGGGTAGTATAAATTCAACACCCACGATGTTTTTAAAATCTTCAAAGTTTTTGTTTGGATTTGATTGTTGCCAAGCTTTGAAATTATTAGCATTTTTTTTTCCACAAGCATCACAAAATATTTGGTATTCAGATTTTATAGGGTTTAAATGACGACAATTTTTGCACTGAACGAATTTCATGTGTATGGTTTAGAAATGATAAAGATAAACATTCTTTAAGATGTTAAAATAATATTTTAGTGAAGTGTTCTGGTCTTAGACAAAACAAATACTACTGAGATCAAGCAAGGACGTGTTTTTTAAAACCATGTAGAGAAACAAATAGCCTTTTGGTTTTTGTATTGTAATAATTTTCAGACAGTTTAATTGGTTATAGGCTGTTTTTTTGTAAATTTGGCGACCTGTAATTCAATGAATTGCAATCATCATAGAAAATAATAAATAAGTCGAAATTAATATGGCAACAACATTATTTGACAAAGTTTGGGATTCACATGTAGTACGTCATGTACAAGACGGACCAGATGTGTTCTTTATAGACCGTCATTTCATCCATGAAGTTACAAGTCCAGTAGCGTTTTTAGGATTAGAAAGTAGAGGAAACAGTGTTTTGTACCCAGAGCGTACTTTTGCTACTGCGGATCACAATACACCAACGATTAACCAGCATTTACCGGTTGAGGATGCTTTGTCTGCAAACCAATTAAATGCATTAGAAAGAAATGCAAAAAAGCACGGGATTTCTCACTGGGGATTAGGAGATGTTAACAATGGTATCGTTCACGTAGTGGGACCTGAAAACGGGATCACATTACCAGGGGCTACAATTGTTTGTGGAGATTCACATACTTCTACTCACGGTGCTTTTGGTGCGATTGCATTTGGTATTGGTACTTCTGAAGTAGAAATGGTATTGTCTACCCAGTGTATCATGCAGTCGAAACCTAAAGCAATGCGTATCAACGTAAATGGTAAATTAGGTTTAGGAGTAACCCCAAAAGATGTTGCTTTGTACATCATTTCAAAGCAGACTACTTCTGGTGCTACAGGTTATTTTGTAGAATATGCAGGTGATGTTTTTGAAGACATGACAATGGAAGGTCGTATGACTGTATGTAACTTATCTATTGAGATGGGTGCTCGTGGAGGAATGATTGCTCCAGATCAAAAAACTTATGATTACATAGCAGGCCGTGCTCAGACTCCAAAAGGGAATGATTGGGATAAGGCAATGGAATATTGGAATACTTTGAGTACTGATGAAGGTGCAGTGTTTGATGTTGAGTTTAACTACGATGCAGCAGATATTGAACCCATGATCACTTATGGAACAAACCCAGGAATGGGAATGGGAGTTACAAAAGATATTCCTACGGCAGAGTCTTTAAAAGGTGGAGTTGAAACTTATAAAAAATCTTTAGGTTATATGGATTTCCAAGAAGGAGATTCTATGATTGGAAAAGAGATCGACTTTGTGTTCTTAGGGTCATGTACTAACGGTCGAATAGAAGATTTTAGAGCTTTCTGTTCTGTAGTAAAAGGACGTAAAAAAGCAGATCACGTAACGGCATGGTTGGTTCCAGGATCACATAAAGTAGTTGATCAAATCAAAGAAGAAGGATTAGATGCCATCATTACAGCTGCTGGGTTTGTGTTGAGAGAGCCTGGTTGTTCAGCATGTTTGGCAATGAATGATGATAAAATTCCAGCAGGGAAATTATCAGTTTCTACTTCTAACCGTAACTTCGAAGGACGTCAAGGACCAGGGTCTAGAACTTTATTAGCCTCTCCATTAGTCGCTGCGGCTTCTGCTGTGGAAGGTGTGGTCACTGATCCAAGAACAATCTTAACTGCTAACGCTTAAAAAAATAGAATACAATGGCTTACGATAAATTTGAAGTATTAACAAGTACTGCTTATCCATTACCGATAGAGAATGTGGATACAGATCAAATCATTCCTGCTCGTTTTTTAAAAGCAACAGAGCGAGTAGATTTTGATATTAACTTTTTCCGTGACTGGAGATTTAATGCTGATGGAACTCCTAAAGCAGATTTTCCGTTAAATAAAGACATTTATGCAGGGTCAAAAATTTTGGTAGGAGGACGTAACTTTGGTTCGGGTTCTTCTAGAGAACACGCGGCTTGGTCTGTTTACGATTTTGGATTGCGTTGTGTGATTTCATCAGAGTTTGCTGATATCTTTAAGAACAACTGTTTGAATGTAGGAGTATTACCTGTTCAGGTTTCAGCAGAATTTGCTGACAAGTTATTTGTTGCAATTCAAGCAAATCCAAAAGCAGAAATCAAAGTAGATTTACCAAACCAATCGGTTACTTTAGTAGCGACTGGTGAGTCTGAATCTTTTGACATCAATCTTTACAAAAAAGACAATATGTTAAATGGATTTGACGATATTGATTATTTAAAAAATATTCAAGGAGAGATCACCGAGTTTGCTGGCAAAAGACCATTTTAAGTAAGTCTTTTCTTGAACGGAGAACATTATTTATAATTTCAAAAGCGTTTCACAATTAAGTGAAACGCTTTTTTTATATTTGTATCTTATATTTTTTGGGTTTGTTGCTTGTAAACTAGCAATTAAAAATGATTTTTCCCTAAAAATTAGCTTAAGATTATGAGCCAAAAGAAAATAGAAATAATGGATACAACCCTCCGTGATGGTGAACAAACCTCAGGAGTGTCCTTTGCAGCTAATGAAAAGCTAACCATTGCTCAACTATTGTTAGATGAGCTAAAGATTGATCGTATAGAAATTGCTTCTGCACGTGTGTCCGAGGGAGAGTTCAAAGCAGTTAAAAACATAACTGCATGGGCAGCTAAACAGGGTCATCTTGGCAAGATAGAGGTGTTGACTTTTGTAGATCATGGAACCTCTATTCAATGGATGAAAGAGGCTGGTGCAAAAGTACAAAATCTACTAACTAAGGGTTCCATGAATCATTTGGAACATCAACTATGCAAAACTCCAAAGCAGCATTTTTCAGAGATAGAAATCTCTATACAGATGGCTTCGGAGCAGGGGATAGAGACCAATGTTTATTTAGAAGATTGGTCTAATGGAATGCGAAATTCTAGGGCTTATGTGTATCAATATCTCGATTTTATCGTTACTCAACCAGTAAAAAGAGTTATGTTGCCAGATACTTTAGGGATTTTAACCCCTCAAGAATCTTTTGATTATGTTAAAGAAATAAAAGCCAAGTATCCAAGTCTACACTTAGATTTCCACTGCCATAATGATTATGATTTAAGTGTTGCAAATGCTATGGAAGCGATCAAAGGTGGGACAGATGGATTGCATTTGACCTTAAACGGAATGGGAGAGCGAGCAGGAAATGCTCCATTGGCAAGTGTTGTAGCAGTTGTTAACGACTTTATGCCAGATTATTTGGTGGAGGTAAACGAAAAGGCTCTGTATAAAGTTAGTAAAATGGTAGAAGCTTTTTCGGGTTTCAAAATACCAGAGAGTAAACCAGTTGTGGGAGAAAATGTATTTACTCAAACCGCAGGAATTCATGCTGATGGGGATAATAAAAAAAATCTATATTATAACGACTTGCTGCCTAAGCGTTTTGGGCGTAAGCGTAAATATGCTTTAGGAAAAACTTCAGGTAAAGCAAATATTCAAAAAAACCTACAAGATTTAGGTATGAGTTTGAATGATGAAGAATTGAAATTGGTGACTCAAAGAGTGATTGAATTAGGGGATAAAAAAGAGTTAGTAACTCAAAATGATTTGCCGTACATTATTTCTGATGTATTAAATTCAAATACCATAGCAGAAAAAGTAAAGATAGAGTCTTATGTTTTGACCCATGCCAAAGGTCTAAAACCTTCTACAACTGTAGCCGTATCATTTGAAGGAAGTATCATTGAGGAAAGTGCCAGTGGAGATGGTCAATATGATGCTTTTATGAAAGCTTTGGCTAATATTTATAAGAAAAAAGAGTTAGTTTTGCCAACGTTGACAGATTATGCTGTACGTATTCCTCCTGGTTCTCATTCAGATGCCTTGTGTGAGACTGTGATCACCTGGAGTTTGAATGGAAAAGAGTATAAGACGAGAGGTTTAGACTCTGATCAAACGGTCTCAGCAATTATGGCGACAGAAAAAATGTTGAATATTATTTAAATAAGAGTAAAAAATAAAAAAATGGAATTAAAGATTGCGGTATTAGCTGGTGATGGAATTGGACCAGAAGTAATTGAACAAGCAGTAAAAGTTTCTGATGCAGTAGCTGCTAAATTTGGACATCAAATAACTTGGAAGCCTGCTTTGACTGGTGCTGCTGCTATTGATGCAGTTGGAGAGCCTTATCCAGATACTACTCATGAAGTTTGTACTAGTTCTGATGCTGTATTGTTTGGAGCTATCGGCCTTCCTAGGTTTGATAACGACCCAAGTAATCCTGTGAGGCCTGAACAAGGTTTGTTAAAAATGAGAAAGAAACTTGGTTTGTTTGCTAATGTAAGACCTACCTTTACTTTTCCTTCCTTATTGGATAAATCTCCACTAAAAAGAGAGCGCATTGAGGGTACTGATTTGGTTTTCTTGAGAGAATTAACAGGAGGTATATATTTTGGAGATAAAGGAAGAAAAGATGGTGGTGAAACTGCTTTTGATAACTGTGTTTATACAAGAGAAGAGGTGATTCGTTTGGCTAAAAAAGGATTTGAATTGGCCATGACACGTTCTAAAAGATTGTGTTGTGTTGACAAGGCGAATGTTTTAGAGACATCACGTTTATGGAGAGAAACGGTACAGTCTATGGAAAAAGATTATCCAGAAGTTGAAGTTTCTTATGAGTTGGTTGATGCCGTGGCCATGCGTTTGGTTCAATGGCCTAACTCTTATGATGTATTGATTACAGAAAATTTGTTTGGAGATATATTAACGGATGAAGCCTCTGTGATTTCTGGATCTATGGGATTAATGCCTTCAGCATCTATGGGGTCTGATATAGCGTTATTTGAGCCTATACATGGTTCTTATCCACAAGCAACAGGATTAAATATTGCAAATCCAATGGCAACGATTTTATCTGCAGCAATGATGTTCGAAAACTTTGGTTTAAAACAAGAAGGCTTGGCGATTAGAAATGCAGTGAATCAAGCTTTAGAAGAAGGAGTTGTAACTGAAGATTTAGCAAATGGTGCTAAAGCTCACGGAACCAAAGAAGTTGGAGATTGGTTAGCTGCAAAAATCTAACTGCATTTTAGTAAAATATTTTAAAGGTTATCTTTTCAAAAGATAACCTTTTTTTGTGAGTAAATTTCAGAACTCTAATTTTTATGAAATCATACTTTTGTGTAATATTTCATATTCTAACAATAGAGTAGTAGTATATCCATCGCATTTTGTTCTAAGCTCAAAAGTCTTGAATATCTTGTGTTTTTGTAGTTTTCTAACCCACAGTTTTGGAATCATCAATGGAATAGAAGTATAAAAATAATTGGTTGTTCTAAGTACATTACTCAATTTATATTTAAGTTTTTCTCGTAATATTATTCCCATATTTAATAAAGCGATATGGTAAAATAAGGTATCTATAAAAGAATGACGTGTTTTCAAAATGGATTTAATATCATCAATCAAAACAAGTTTTATAACAGTTGATAGGTGTTTTTCGTTCGTATTCTTGATCAGTCTACTGTAATGATAGCATATTTGTGCAGTAGTTGGATAGCAGGGGGAAATCAAATGTGGGGTATTGATATAATCTTTCGAAATGATACTTTTTACGATATAGGTGATTGAATCCTTATCTTGTTCATATGTGTTTAGTTTGTTTTTAGAAGACCATAAGAGTATGTTGGACAGTACACAAGCATCAACTTCGATGGGCATATTTTTCCCAAAATATACACCATAAGTTTTTAGTTTTTTATAATCAATACTTTTGTGAGAACTCCACTTTAGTGTGCCGTTTGCATGCTTGATGAGTTTTTGTTTTAATTTTTTATGTTTTCTCTTTTTTGGGTGAGTCAAGTATACATATATTGTGTCATCAGCATCATCAGCAAGTTTGAAGAAGTCAAAATGTTGCATTATTTTTCCATTTGGAAAAAAATTCATAGGCTGGGTTTTAAAAAAATTATATGTTTTTTTACCTCTAAAATTCTTAAAACTTGGGTAGCATTTGATCACTTGTTTGATGAGGTCATCTACAATAGTTCTTGAGTTTTTTGATAGCGAATCATAATGCTCCTGAAGGGTATAAACAATAGCGCTAGAAAAGAAAATATTTTCATCTTCTCTACGGTAAGGTAGAAAAGAATGAAATCTTTGTGAACTAAATATACCTGGCAGGTAGTTTTTATCAAGCCCTCTTTTTTGTTGTAGTACTAAATGTTTTAAAAGTTTTTCAATCAAACCAAAGATGTTTGCTCTAAGTTACACTATTTTTTAAAAATAGCATATACTGGGAAATGGTCACTAAAGCCACCTCTGTAAAATTTTCCAATATAGGTTCTTAGCGGTTCACCTTTATTTCTACCCGTCCAATCAGTCAAAAAGGCTTCATTATAGATTGCGGCTTTGATAAATTTATTTTTTTGACTGTTCAGGTAGGTTTTGCTCAATAAGATCTGATCAAATAAATACCAAATACCATTATGAGTTAAAGAGCCTTGCTTGGGGGTTAGTAATTTTTCCATCGGATTGAGAATGAACTCTGAAATCAAATGATGTTGAATACTTTCAGAGTTTGGATCATCATTGAAGTCTCCTAAGATGGTAATCTTCGCATGAATATTCTCGTCTAAAATCTGGCTAATTTTGTCGTTTAAGACTTTTGCAATTGTAATTCGCTTCAAATGGGTTTTGTCTATTCCCTTTCTTCTAGAAGGCCAGTGATTTACAAATACATGCGTGTATTCGCCGTTTAGTATACCTTGAACATATAAAATATCTCGAGTGTCATCTTGTGCGCCATTGGTTTCGAATACTTGGATAGGAATCGCTGATGAGGAGACCAGCTCAAAAAAATCTTTATGGTATAGCAATGCTACATCAATACCTCTATCATCAGGAGATTCATAATGTACACAGTCATAATTGAGATATCTTAAAGCCTCAGTTTGGATAATATCTAAAGCAACTTGTTTGGTTTCTATCTCAGCTAATCCAACTAGTACTGGGGGGAAAACACAATCACTAGTTCCAATTTTTGAGATTACTTTTGCTATTTTATTAATTTTGTGTTGATATCGATATGATCCCCATTTTTTTCGACCGCTTGGGGTATAGTCTTTTTCAAGAGTGTGAGCTTCATCTTTGTTGTCAAATAAGTTTTCGGTATTATAAAAGGCAATGGAAAAGAAGTCTTTTTGGGTCACAAGAGTTGTTTTTTAGGTACGTAAAGATATCTTTATTACGGAATATTTTCAAAGAATAAAGTGTGAATCTCATAAAAAAAGAAAATTGTTTTGAGTCTTATCTATTGGTATTGAAACTCATGGAAATCCTTACCTTTGTATTATGATTGATGAAATGAAAGTGTCCTCGGAAAAAACAATATTGGTGGGTGTAATCACACAGCATCAAGATGAGGCAAAGTCGATAGAGTACTTAGATGAGTTAGAGTTTTTAGTCAAAACTGCTGGAGGAGTTGCGGTTAAAAGATTTGTTCAAAAATTAGAAAAACCCCATCCTAAGACCTTTATTGGAGCAGGTAAGTTGGAGGATGTCAAGTCGTATATTGATTCTCATGATGTAGGAACTGTTATATTTGATGATGAACTTTCCCCTGCTCAGTTGAGAAATGTAGAGAAAATTCTAGACACTAAAATTCTAGATAGGACGACCTTGATCTTAGATATTTTTGCTCAAAGAGCACAAACTAGCTATGCAAGAACCCAAGTAGCTTTAGCACAATGTCAATACATGTTACCAAGGTTGACAAAATTATGGTCACACTTGGACAAACAAAAGGGAGGAATAGGTATGCGTGGTCCAGGTGAAACCGAAATTGAAACAGATAGACGTATTGTAAGAGACCAGATCAGTTTGTTAAAAAAGAAATTACAAACGATAGACAAACAGATGGCTGTACAGCGTAAAAATCGTGGGAAAATGGTTCGTGTCGCCTTGGTAGGGTATACCAATGTTGGGAAGTCTACGTTAATGAATGTGATCAGTAAAAGTGAGGTTTTTGCTGAAGACAAACTATTTGCTACTTTGGATACTACTGTAAGAAAAGTAGTTATTAAGAATATTCCTTTTTTAATGACAGATACTGTTGGGTTTATCAGAAAATTACCAACTCAACTTGTAGAGTCCTTCAAGTCTACTTTAGATGAAGTTCGTGAGGCAGATTTATTATTGCATGTTGTAGATATATCTCATCCCACTTTTGAAGACCATATCCAGTCTGTAAATCTTATTTTGGAAGAAATTAAAAGCGCTAACAAACCTATTTTAATGGTGTTTAATAAAATAGATAGTTATACACATCAAACCATTGAGCCCGACGATTTGGTGACTCAAAAAACAGAAAAGCATTATACCTTAGAAGAATTAAAAAATTCTTGGATGTCCAAGATAGAAGAAAAGTCTGTTTTTATTTCTGCACTGAATAAAGATAATATGGAAGATTTTAAAAAGAAGGTTTTTGATATGGTTAAAGAGATTCACGTCAAAAGGTTTCCGTATAATAATTATCTTTATGCTGAATATGATGAAAATGGAAATAAACTATGATCTTACAAGCTTAGGTTGTTTCTGTTTTTTTGTATAACGGAACAGTTGAGCATGCCTCACCATACATGATGCTTTTGGCTATTGGAAGTAATTTGCTTACCAGTAGTGTATATGCAGATTCTGGTATTGGTTTGTGAGCACAGCCTTTGATGATTACGGGCTTGTTTTCAAAGGATTTGGTATCAAATTCTGTAATGATTTCAGTGTACAAGACAGTTTCTAAAAGATTTAAGTTTCCAACAATACATTTTTTGGCATATGGACTAGCTTTAGTTGTGAGTAAAAGATAGGCCCAGGAAGGAATGATGGCTTCCGTTGTACAACAGAATGCGATATATTTGCCTTCTAGAGATGACCAGTTGTATGCATTCACTTTTTCTCTAAAATCATTTTCTTTTAAAATAACACCTTGGTATAGCCAATCTTTTATATCAAAAAGGAGACGTTCTCCTGAAAGATAAAAATCCTCGAGATCAATGTTTTTTAGATTACTATTGGCAACTCTATTTACAATTTTGTCCATTGGAACAGATTATAGAAATCCTAATTCAAGTTTAGCTTCTTCACTCATCATGTCTTGAGTCCAAGTAGGATCAAATGTAAGTTCTACTTCAGCGCTCTCTATTTCCTCTAACGCGCAAACTTTTTCTTCTACTTCTTTTGGCATTGTTTCTGCTACGGGACAATTTGGAGACGTTAGTGTCATTAATATTTTGGCTTGTTTTTGATCGTTAACCAAAACATCATAGATCAAACCTAGTTCGTAAATATCTACAGGTATTTCCGGGTCATAAATAGATTTTAGCACATTTACAATTTTATCTCCTATTTCAACAGTTTCTTTGTGGTCCATATTTTTTAATTTTTAGCAATTAGGCGTTTAATTTACTTTGCATTCCTAAAGCATAAAGTTTTATTTGTTTGATCATTGATACCAAGCCGTTTGCTCTTGTTGGCGACAAGTGTTCTTTAAGTCCAATTTCATCAATAAAATCCATATTGGCTTCTAAAATACTTTTAGGGGATTGGTAGTTGAAAACACGAAGTAAAACCGCAACAATTCCTTTGGTGATAATCGCATCACTATCTGCAGAAAAATGTATTTTGTCTTCAACAAGTTCAGAATGTAACCATACATTTGATTGACAACCCTTTATTAGATTGTTGTCTGTTTTGAATTGGTCATCGATTATAGGTACAGATCTTCCCAATTCTATCATGTGTTCATAGCGAAGAAGCCAATCATCAAACATAGAAAACTCATCAACAATTTCCTCTTGTATTTCTTTGATAGTCATATTTTAAACTTATTTTTGCTACGACAAAGATACTGAGTAAAAAGCTAGGATACAATAGGAATTAGAATTGATTCTAGGTTTACAATATTGAAAAAATAAGAATGAGTAAATTATTGGTGATTGGTACAGTAGCTTTTGATGCTATTGAAACTCCTTTCGGGAAAACACCCAAAATTTTAGGAGGCGCAGGGACCTATATAGGATTGTCTGCAAGTAATTTTAAGAATGTTGACACAGGTCTAGTTTCTGTTGTAGGTGAGGATTTTCCACAGGAGTATTTTGATATTCTTCATCATAAAAATATCGATACCACAGGAATTGAGATTGTGAAAGATGGGAAAACATTTTTTTGGAGTGGTAAGTATCATGATAACATGAATAAAAGAGATACCCTTATTACGGAATTAAATGTATTAGAGCATTTTAATCCTGTTGTTCCAGAAAAATATAGAGATTCAGAGATTGTCATGCTGGGGAACTTACATCCTTTAGTCCAACATGCAGGGTTAGAGCAAATGCTTAACAAACCCAAAATGGTAGTTCTTGATACCATGGATTTTTGGATGGATATTGCTTTAGATGATCTTAAGATGTTATTAAAGAAAGTAGATGTTATTACCATAAACGATGAAGAAGCACAGCAATTGAGTGGGGAGTATTCTTTGGTAAAAGCAGCGGCTGTCATTCATGAGTTAGGTCCAGAGTATGTTGTTATAAAAAAAGGAGAGCATGGTGCTTTGTTGTTTCACAAAGACAATATGTTTTTTGCTCCAGCATTGCCTTTGGCAGATGTTTTTGATCCAACTGGTGCAGGAGATACATTTGCAGGTGGGTTTACAGGTTATTTAGCCCAACAAGATGAAATAACATTTGAAAAAATAAAAAATGCAGTGATTTGGGGGTCTAATTTAGCTTCTTTTACTGTGGAAGAATTTGGAGTAAAACGTATAGCAGAAGTTTCTTACGAAGAAGTTGAAGAGCGTTTAGAGAAATTTAAAGAGTTAACGAAATTTTCTTTGTAATTTTGTAAAGAATTAAAGTGCTACACTGGGTGTAGAACAAAATCAATAAAAGATACAATATGTGTGGTATTGCGATGGTAAGGTTGCTTAAACCTTTAGAGTATTATAAAGAAAAATATGGTACAGCTTTTTATGGTGTAAATAAGATGTATCTATTAATGGAAAAGCAACACAATCGTGGTCAAGATGGAGCGGGTTTTGCAAGTATTAAGTTTAATGTGAATCCGGGAAGCAGATACATAAGTAGAATACGTTCTAACAAGCAACAACCTATTCAGCATATTTTTAAAAAAATTAATGAGCGCATTAGCGATACTGTTGATGCAAATCCAGACAAAAAAGATGATGTAGCTTGGCTAGAAAAAAACACTCCATTTATTGGTAATTTGTTTTTAGGACATACTAGATATGGTACGTTTGGAGGAAACTCTATTGAAAACGTACACCCTTTCTTACGTCAAAGTAATTGGAGACATAAGAATTTAATTGTAGCAGGAAATTTCAATATGACTAATTCGAAGCAACTCCTAGATGAGTTGATTGAGTTAGGTCAACATCCAAAAGAAAGTACTGACACAGTAACGGTAATGGAAAAGATTGGTCATTTCTTAGATGACCAAGTTGAATCTCTTTATCAAGAAATAAAAGAGGAGTATACCAAAAAGGAGGCTTCGCCTGTTATTGCTGAAAAAGTAGATATTATAAAAATTCTTAAAAAAGCAACCCGTAGCTTTGATGGAGGATATGCCTTATCTGGTTTATTGGGTCATGGAGATGCCTTTGTGATGAGAGATCCTTCTGGGATCCGTCCTGCTTTTTATTATAAAGATGATGAGGTGTTGGTAGTTGCTTCAGAGCGACCAGTTATACAAACAGCATTCAATGTATCGATTGAAGAGGTGAAGGAGTTGGAGCCCGGGCATGCTATCGTAGCTAAAAAAAATGGCAAAGTAATTATAGACAAAGTATTAGAGCCCAAAGAGAAAAAAGCTTGTTCATTTGAACGTATTTATTTCTCACGAGGCGGAGACGCTGATATTTATAAAGAACGAAAAGATTTAGGAATTCGACTTTTTCCACAAATTGTAGAAAGTATTAAAGGAGATATTGAAAACACAGTGTTTTCATATATTCCAAATACCGCAGAAACTTCTTATTATGGAATGTGTGAAGCTGCGGAAGATTTTCTAAATACTCAAAAAACAGAAAAAATATTATCTGGAGGTAAAAAATTAAGCGCTCAAGAGGTCAGTGATATTTTGTCAGTAAGGCCACGTTTTGATAAATTGGCCATCAAGGATGCTAAATTAAGAACCTTTATTACTTCAGACGATAGTCGTGATGATTTGGTGGCTCATGTTTACGATGTGACTTATGGAGTTGTTAAAAAAGATGATCATATTGTTATTATTGACGACAGTATTGTAAGAGGGACAACCTTAAAAAAGAGCATTATTAAGATTTTAGATAGGACGCAACCCAAGAAAATCATAGTAGTTTCCTCTGCTCCCCAAATTCGTTATCCTGATTGTTATGGGATTGACATGGCTAAATTAGGAGATTTCATTGCTTTTAGAGCAGCTGTAGAGTTGTTAAAAGAAACGGGTCAGTATCAAGTAGTGACAGATGTTTACAATAAATGTTTGAATCAACGAGGTAAAGAAGATGCAGGTATTTTCAATTTTGTTAAAGAAATTTATAAGCCTTTTACGCCAGAGCAAATTTCTGCAAAAATTTCAGAGATGCTAAAAACACCTCAGATCAATGCAGAAGTAGAAATTATATTTCAAAAGATAGAAGGATTACATGCTGCGTGTCCAGACCATAAAGGAGATTGGTATTTTACTGGTGATTATCCAACAGATGGAGGGAAACGCGTAGTTAATGAAGCCTTTATTAATTTCTACGAAGGAAATAACAAAAGAGCCTATTAAAAATTCAAGAGCTTAACGATATATTAAGAAAAAAATAGCCGTTTCAAATTTTTGAAACGGCTATTTTTTGTTTTGTAGACTTTTTTTAAGCAGAGTTTCTACTTGCATTGGTGTTTCCAAATAAGGATCTAGTTACAATTTTCTCAAATGTTTCTAGTCTCTTTTGGTCTGGATTGGCACCTGGCTTATTCATCAACTGTACTTCTCTTAAAGCGTATTGTTGAATTGTTAAAAGCGGTAATACGATAGAGTCACGTACTGCAATAGAGGCTTTCCCATCAGGGAAGTTTTGCATCAACTCTTTGTGTCCTGCTAATTCTAGTAGTAATTCTTTAGTTAGTAAATATTCATCGTGTATGATGTTCCAGAAAGCACCAAATTCTTCGTCTTTTGCCATGTAGTTGGTCAAAGCAAAGTTTGATTTTTCCATAGACATTACACTGTTCTCCAATAATGTTTTAAAGAAGTTTGAGTTGTTGTACAAATCTTGAATTTTATCAAATTCACCAGCGTCTTTATATTTCTTAAAAGCGGTACCCACTCCATAGAATCCAGGTACGTTTTGTTTCAATTGTGACCAAGATCCAACGAAAGGTATTGCTCTTAAATCACCAAAGTTTAAACCGCTAGCTTTTCCGCGTTTTGATGGTCTAGATCCAATATTTGCTTTTCCATAGTACTTTAGGGTACTCATTCTCTCAAGATAAGGAACAAACATTTCGTGATTTTTAAAGTTTGAATAAGTGGCAAAACTTATTTCAGCTAAACTTTCCATCAGTTCTTTTTGTTCTTCTGTCAGAGAAGCATTCATAGGATCGTTAAAAATCTTGTTTGTTATTCCTGCTCCTAACATTTGTTCAATATTGTATTGAGAAGAATCAAGGTTTCCAAAATTAGAGCTAATGGTTTGGCCTTGTATAGTCAACTGGATTTCTTTATGCTCAATGTTTTCTCCTAGTGATGCATAGAATTTAGAAGTCTTCCCTCCACCTCGTGCCGGAGGTCCTCCACGTCCGTCAAAGAAAATAACCTTAATCCCAAACTCTCTGGATACTTTAGTTAGTTCTTCTTTGGCTTTGTAAATACCCCAATTGGCCATCAAGTAACCTCCATCTTTAGTTCCGTCCGAGAAACCTAACATGATGTTCTGCTTGTTTCCTCTCAGGGTGATATGTTCTCTGTATTCTGGTATTGAGTACAATTCTCTCATAACTTGAGGGGCAATTGCTAAATCATCCACAGTTTCAAATAATGGTGCTACATCTACATGTAATCCTTCATCAAAACCTGAAATGTTTAGCATGGCGAAAGTCTCCATCACATTAAGAGCTGTTTGGTTATTACTAATGATATATCTATTAGCTCCTCTTACACCATTTTCTTTTTGGATAGTTCCGATGGCTCTCATAGAACTTAATGTCCTAACTACCATTTCTTCAGAAAATTGATTTGGATTTACATCTCCCTTAACTTTTGCTAAAACTTGGATTTGCTCTTCTGGTGTTAATTCTAAGTAATTATTTGGGAAAATTGTATTTCCTTTTTCTTGGAGCTCTTTTACAATACCCGTAAAGACGTCATGATGTACGCGGCTATCTTGACGAATATCCATAGTCGCAAAATGAAAGCCAAATAATTTGACTTTGTTGATAAAGCTGTCTACCTCTTCAACAAACAGACTGCTATACTCTTCTTTAAGGGTCAGCTTGATGTCAGTCATTTTGCTGATCAGTGATTGGACAGAAATCCTAATGGTAGAGTCTTCGGTTATACAACTGTCATAAAGATTAGCTTCTATTTCATTCATGATTTCAAAAATACCAGGGAAAGTAAGTCTGCGCTTTAATTGGCGTATATCTCTGAAGTAATTCTTCAGAATCGATTGTCTCAGTTTTCTAGCAACTCTTAATGTTGTTTCAGTTGTAACAAATGGGTTTCCATCTCTATCTCCACAAGGCCAAAAACCTAAGTTTATGATTTCATTTTTAATTTCTTCTCCCTCGAAAAGATGATAGTGAATATAGTCGTATATTTTACTCATAGAGTGGTAAAATACATTTTCTAAATACCAAATCAAGCTTATTGCTTCGTCATACGGAGTTGGTTTTTTGTCAGCAAAAAACGTAGTTCTTCCCAATTGGGCAAGTAGCTTTTTAATTAGACTTAGATCGTCTGTTTTTATAGCTTCTTGTAAATCTGTTAAAATGGTCAGTACTGTACCCGGGTAAAATTGTGTTGGGTGAGCGGTTAAAACCAGTCTAGTTTTGAATTCTTCTAAGTAATGCTTTAGTTCGTTTCTCACTCGCTTAGCACTTGCTTCTTCTTTGATGTTTCTCAAGGTTCCTACTCCCGACATATTATTTACAACAGGGAAGGCAGCGTCTTCTATGGCGTCAAATAATACAACTTGTCTTTCAATATATTGGATAAATTTAAAAAGGAAAGTGATTTTGTCTTCTTCTGTAGAATCAGATTTATATTTAGTGAAGAATTCATCTACAATTTCCGTAGGGGTTTTCCCATTTTTAAAACCTTCTATACAGCTCTCATTGAACAAAGGCAAAAGCGTTCCTGTCTGTTCTACATCATCAAAGGGTAGGGTAGCAAAAACACTGTTATAAACCTGGTATTTAGATAAAACGTTATCGTTAAATCTTGATAATTTGGTTTGTTTAGACATACTTGTTATTATTAATTTGTTGCAAGATACAACATGGTAGAGGATTTTAGAAAAAAACCGAAAAAAAATACATTTTTAAAAAAATAGTTTTAAGGTTAACAAATCTATCCTTTTGGTAAAGGTGCGTTGAGGTAAGCAAAGACTAAGTTTTCTTTCTTGGATGTTTCTGTTAGTTTTCTGTCTGCTCTTTGTCCAATAATCCAAATTACTTCTTCTTTTTGACTACAAAGTAACCATGCCTTTTCTTTGTCTCTTAAAGAGTGTTTTTCATCTTTAAAAAACTTACTTATTTTCTTTTTACCTTTCATTCCGGTAGGATAGAAATAATCACCATCCTTTCTTTTTCTAACCGTTAAGGGGAGGCTTATTTTGTTTATATCTATAGCCACACAATTTTTGTTGATTTCTCGAGCGGACTCAGTGAAATGCAATGAAATAGGTAAATGACTTGTGTCTTCTAAGTTTTTTATGGTGTATTTGTTTTTGATATCAATCTCATGGTTAATTAAAGATATGATCAAAACCTCTCTGTTGTTCAATAGTGTGTGCGTTGAGGAGTGAATTTGTTTTCCTGTTTGTGTTGAAATCAGTTTGTTGATTTCATGAGGCGAGGTAAAACCAAAAGGTTTAAAAACCTCGTAAATTTCATAGTCAGATAAGCTTTTGACTAAAGTTTTATCAATGGTAAAATCTTTTTCATTAGTCTTGAATAGATTTTTTTGTAGTGCTGTTATCTTTTGTTTGATAAAATCTTTGCTTTCATGAATTTTGACAAGGGTGTTTAAGAAATTTGATTCAAAGTTTGGGTGTAACTTGTAAAGTTCAGGGGTGATATGATGTCTTATTTTGTTTCTAAGATATTTGGTTTCTGCATTACTTTGATCTTCTCTCCATTTTGTGTTTGAGTTTTTTGCGAAAGATTCAATGTCAGCTCTTGAAAACACAAGTAGCGGTCTAATGATGTCATTATTAATTGGAGGTATTCCAGCCAAACCTTCAATTCCTGTTCCTCTAGACAGATTGATCAAAAAAGTTTCCATCACATCGTTCAGGTGGTGGCCAGTTAAGATATAATCATAGTTGTATTCTTCTTTTGTTTCTTGAAACCAACCATACCTTAGCGCTCTGGCACCAATTTGAGTATTTACCTTGTTTTTTTTGCAATAATCGTGTGTCAGGAAACGAATACTATGGAACTGATATTGATAATCTTTAGCGATTTTCTCGGTAAATTTCTCATCTAAATCACTTTCTTTTCCTCTCAGTTGAAAATTACAATGGGCCACACCAAAGTCAAATTTTAATTGATGGAACAGTTCAATCAAAACCATACTATCGATACCGCCAGAAGCTGCAATGAGTAGTTTTTTGCCCTTCAAGAAAGGGAAATTTTGGTTTAAATGGGTTTTTAGTTTTTCTAGCACAAGAAATTCGTTAGATGTCGTTGTAAGTGCTAAATTAAGTCTTTTTGGCGATGTTTCTATTTAAACTTCCATATACCTAATTTTAAATTTATGATTTTCTATGTATTTTTATTTTTTTTTCTAATTTTATTAAAAATAAGAAAGGGGGTTAAAGATCTCTAATAGGAAGGAAATAAATGATAAAGCTCTGAGCTAGTAATTAATCAAATCATAAAATGATAAAAAATCTTAAAATAGTTGCTGTTTTGATGGCAATGTCCCTTTTTCTACCAAGTTGTGCTTCTATATTTAGTGAAAATGTATACCAGTTATCTATTGATAGTGCCCCAAGTAAAGCAAACATAGTTGTTAAGGATAGGAAGGGAGTAGAGGTATATTGCGGTGAAACACCGGCCAAATTAGACCTTAAATCTGGTAGTGGTTTTTTTAAAAAAGCTAAATATGAAGTGACCTTCACCAAAAATGGCTACCAATCAGCTACAGCACCAATAGAATTTACACTTGATGATTTTTATATAGGAAACGTTCTTTTAGCGGGTGTGCTAGGAATGTTAATTGTTGATCCAATTACGGGGGCGATGTTTAAATTAGATACTAAATTCTTAAAACAAACACTCTTAGAATCAGGAGTTAGTGCTGATGAAGATCAATTAAAAGTTTATGCCCTTGATGAGATTCCGCAAGCATGGAAAGATCATTTGGTGGTCTTAGACAAATAAAAAACAAGTCATGAAAGGAAAGTAAGTTAGACTTTCACTTCTTTATGGTAGAGTTAATGTGATACAGTAGTAAGCAATTGTCTAACTCAACACTTGTCTCATGGCTTTTGCTTTGAGTAAACATTCTTCGTATTCTTGCTCTGGATCAGCTTTGGCTGTAATGGCACTACCTACAGAAAAAGATAGGTATTTTTTAGTTTGGTGATATACGATACTTCTGATGACAACATTAAAGTCAAAGTTATGATCTGGGGTGAAATATCCTACAGCCCCAGAATAAATACCTCTTTTGCTGTCTTCAAGTTTTTCAATAAATTTCATCGCAGCAATTTTAGGAGCCCCTGTCATGCTTCCCATAGGGTAACACGCTTTAATCGCATCTACGACATGGATGTTGAGCTTTAATTCGCAACTAATACTTGAGATCATTTGGTGTACTTGTTCAAAAGTATAGATGCCACAAAGTTCTTTTACTTTTACACTTCCTTTTTCAGCAATATGAGACAAATCGTTTCTGACCAAATCCACAATCATAACATTTTCTGCGATTTCTTTGGTGTTGTTTTTTAAGGCAACGATTTGATGAGCATCTTTTTCAGGAGTGTTTTCTCTTTTTGCAGTTCCTTTGATAGGTTCGGAGGTAAGTATCGTTTTCTTTTTTTGTAAAAACCTCTCTGGAGAGGCAGATAGTAAGTACTTGTCATCCATCCTTAAAAAGGTAGCAAATGGAGTTTTGGAAATGGAATTCAAATCTAAATAGGTGTCTAATGGATCTATTTCAGCGTTCTTTGCAAAGAATTCTTGGCAAAGATTTATTTCATATACTTCTCCTTTATGAATTTCGTCAATAGCCTTTTTTACCTGTTTGAGATAGGATTCCCTAGAGGTTCTCTGTTGTATGTCAAAGGTCTTTTTTACAGATTCTTTTTTGGTTGTGTTTTGAATAGCTTTCCAGTCTGTATCGATCTCATTTTCTAAGTGAGTAGGGTATTTAAAGAGCAGTCCTTGATCACAGACTTCAATGATTTTTTTAGGTTGAAAGAAATATAAATCTGGAAATGCTGCGTCATCAATGTTATTTGAGCTTAATTTTTCAGTGTCATTTTTTAAATCATAGCTCAAGTAACCAAAGGCATAATCACGAATAGAATTGATAAACTCTTTTAAATGCTCAAAGGCATTCATGTAGTCAGAAGAGATATAGCTCATCTTGTCAACAGCTAAAACCCCTTCAATATTACTTTTTTTGTGATTGTTAGAGTCTAGCCAGACAACAGTTTGGTGTTTGTTTCCCCAAATCAAAAGTTGGTTTTTTAAGGATGAAAAGTCATCAATTTCAAAAAGCCTATGTATGCGTTGCATGTATATCAATTAAGGCTACAAATTTAACAATATTGATATGGTTTTTGATGTTAAATTTATATTAATGTGTATATTTATTATAGAACTCAAAGATAAAAAAGATTACTTATGTGTACTGTAACATATGTTCCTATGGGGGAAGGGTTTATTTTTACTTCTAATAGGGATGAACAAGGGGCTAGAAAAACTATTGTTCCAGCTCACTATAAAGAGAAACGTTTGAATTTGTTTTATCCAAGAGACGAGGTTGCTGGGGGGACATGGATAGGTTTGTCAGAAGAAAAAAGATTGGCTTGTTTATTAAATGGAGGATTTCTATATCACAACCCAGCTCTTAAGTTTTCAAAAAGTAGAGGGTTAGTGGTAACCTCTATTTTGACAAATAAAGATTTCTTGTCTACATTTAAAAAAATACATTTAGCGGGTGTAGCTCCGTTTACTCTTGTAGTATTGGATTGGAGAAACACAAAGAAGATTTATGAACTGGTTTGGTGTCAAGGAAAAAAGAAAGTAAAATCGTTAATGGCAGAACAACCATGTATTTGGTCCTCTTCTACCTTATATGATTGCGAGACCAAAGCTTTGAGAGAAAAATGGTTTGAAAAAGAGGTAGTATCAAGTAAAGGAGTCAAAATAAATACGGTTTTAAATTTTCATCAAAATAAAAATTTGGGAAATGTAGAAATTGCTCCTCAAATGAAAAGAAGTAGCGTGGAAACTGTCAGTACTACTATGGTTGTTTATGAAGGAAGTCAGCTTTCAGTTGACTATTATGATTACTTGAATCAGCGTGTTTTAAAGTATGATTCTGTATTTACAGAGCCAATAAAAAGATAGCCTTGTGATGTCCGACGGTGCCATTCTTGTTTTATCTTATCCTGACACTATTGTGCGGCCAGCTTACACTGAGTTTTCAAGTAGGATATGGCCAAAATTAGGAATTGGGGGAAATCATGCTGTACAAGCTGGGCATGCAGCCCTGTTGTTGATACACAAAAACACCCAAGAAGTCGATTATTTTGATTTTGGAAGATATATCACTTCATATGGTTTTGGACGTGTAAGGAGTAAAGACACCGATCCAGAACTAGAGTTGCCATTTAAAGCGAATTTTGAAAATGACAAATTAGTCAATCTTTCAGAAATGCTCCTTTGGTTGGAGAATAACACTGAAAAAACTCATGGAGAGGGAAGATTGATTGTTGGCTTAAATACTCAGATAGATTATGATAAGGCGATTTCGTTTGTTGAAAAATTATTAGCTCTTAAAGAGCTCCCTTATGGTGCCTTTGTAAAAAACGGTAGTAATTGTGCAAGATTTGTTGCGGATGTACTAAAAAGTTCATGTGTAAATAAATCTGTTCTTTTGAGGTTAAAAATTTCAAATTTGTTGACACCTAGCCCTATTAGTAACGTGATCAAGGGGTCTACAGAAAGTGATATTTATATTGTTACAGATCAAAAAATAGGGCTCTATAAAAACAGATCAATTTTGAGAGAGTACAGAAATTGCTTGCTGAAAGAATTTTCTAATGAGGTCTGTCCGATTGGAACAGAGTTGCCCAATAGGAGTGTCTTTAATCCTAAAGACGCAACTTGGTTAGGGGGTATTGGAAGTGGTGCATGGTTTAGTTTGTCTCCAACAAAAATAGAGGGTAGATATATAATTTCAAGGTTTACCGATAGAGGATATAAAGATTTTGAGGGTTTTTTCAAGTCTAGTACCCCGGGCTTTAATCCTGAAGAACCTCACGAGTTTGTTTATCCGACAAACTGTTCAGTGGCGTATATCATACAAGATACAAATATATATGTATATCGTAAGGTCAATTCAAAACCGTCTTAGTGAGTAGTTGAAAAGAGGGAATCATGGCTTTGAATTTTTTTGTTTCATCTAGGTTCAACATTATGTAGTATCCTTTCATCGAGCCACAATTTGAGAGCAAAATACAATGAGATTTATAGGTGTGTTTTTCTGTCGGCTTGATAATGGGTTGAACTCCAACAACTCCCTCGCCTTCAATAATTTCTGTATGGTTTAAAGAATCGTATATTTCCCAATGCCTTGAGGACAATTGAACCGTATGAGGAGATAAGTTCTCAATGCTTATATAGTAGTCATACAAATAGTGTTTCTGTTGATTGTGTTCTTGAATGCCACAAAAAACAGTAGTAACAGATATTTTAATTCCTTGAGTTGTTGTCTCTATCATATATTTGGTTACGATTAAATAATTAGTTTTCAATGTCTTTTTTACTGTTACCTGTTCCATAACCGACTACTTCATAGTAAAATGAATTTTGAGGTTTAAAGTAAACCAGAGCTTCGTAATTGTTTTCAGTTTCAAAGAAAGAACCACCAATAGTTTTGTTGTTGATTTCATCATTTTCCAGAACAACAAAATTATAGTTGTAAAAGCCTTGTTTTAAGAATAAACTACAAGTCAGATATGTTCCAGTAGGATCTAGACTTAATTTATTTTCATCGCTAAATTGATAATTATTGAAGGCTCCGTAAATATAGATTTTTTTGTTTACGTATTCTTCTTTACTAAGTAAGGAGAACAACACATTGCTGTATTCTGCTTCGGTTTCAGGAAGGTTAGACTGGTGGTTTCTAATGATAAAATCTCCGTTAATGTCAGGGTTATAAGTATAGTTAGTGTTTGCTCTGCTTTTTTGAGTCGCCAAAATGGTGTTAAAATAACTGTCTACCCTATACGATGCCTGAACATATCGATTGTTTCTTAAAATTTCGTTGTTGTCAAAACTTAGAAATTCGTTACCAGCATTAAATTCACTATCGTTACTAGGTCTGTACGTGTAAGTGTTTTCATTTATGAAGGTTGGTTTTAAAAATGGAGTTTTTATTTGTTGGTCACCATTTTGAAAGATAAAAGTTTTTATTTCTTGATTTGGAAAAAGAATAGGTAATGTGTTATTCCTGATCACCATAGAGACGGCTTGTTTTTCGTTAAAAGACGATAAATCTCTACTTTCTGAAATATTTAAGTTTACCGAGAGTTTGTTTTCAAAGATGACCAATCTTCTCTCGCATACGACATCCTCCTCTGTGTTGAGAATTTGAATAAGGTAATTTCCTGACTTGGTGATGATTGTATCTTCATTTGGAATAGAAAATTCATAGTGGGTGTAGTTCTGTAGTGTGCCAAAAGAGTTTTCCATGTTGTTGATTTGCATATTGTTGAACCCGTCTATGTAATACGAGGTAGGGAGATTTGATGGGGTCCAGTCAATTTCACAGTGTGTTATCAAGTAGTAATATTCATTTTGTAATCCCTCTACATCGTCAAAGCTGAAAGTGAAAGAACCCTTGAGCGGTTGAATGGTTTTGGAAAAAAAATCATCATTGTTTTTTAGGATTACTGTCTTTATCTTTGGGATATCAATAGTTTGAGCAACAGTATAGTATGGATTTAAAACCATAACTATTAAACAGTAAAAAAGTATGTTTTTTAATCTTTGACTTGCCATTTGTTGGTTTTTTTAGACACTGCAATTTAAAAGAAAACGTTATTATAAAAACAAAATTAATTAGATTTATTATAAATAAAATAGAGCTGTAAAATTAAAGCCTTGTTTGTAGCTTTAAGAATGCACAATTTAATTAAATTTGCGCCATATTTTATTAGATAAAAATAAATTAAATTTATAAATATGTCACAAGACATTAGGGTAAAAAAAGGCTTAAACATAAAGCTCAAAGGACAAGCAGTCACGGCCGTGGCTACTGTTTCTCGTTCTGATTTCTACGCTATTAAACCTACAGATTTTCATGGTGTTACGCCAAAACTTGCCGTAAAGGTGGGTAGTGAAGTTGTTGTTGGTGATGTAGTTTTCTTTTCAAAAGATAATGAAAAGATCAAATTCACTTCCCCTGTAAGCGGAACTGTAGCAGAAATCAAGAGAGGTGCTAAACGCAAAGTGTTAGCGGTAATTATCAAATCAAGTTCAGAAGATCAATTTAAAGATTTTGGAAAATCAGACCCTCTTCAATTAGAAAAAGAGGCTGTGTTAGAAAAAATTTTAGAAAGCGGAAATTTTTCTAGTATCAAACAACGTCCTTACGATATTGTTGCAGATCCTAGTGATCTTCCAAAAGCTATTTTTGTTTCTTCTTTCGATACAGCTCCTTTAGGACCTCATTATGCATTTGCATTAAAAGGAAAGGATAAAGCTTTTCAGGCGGGGATCAATGCGTTAACTAAATTAACAGATGGCGATGTGAATCTAGCTGTGGATGCTGACGAGGTAAGTTTCTTTCATGATATAGAAAACGTAAACATTTTAAAGGTTCATGGGAAGCATCCTGCTGGTAATGTAGGAACTCATATTTCAGCAATCAATCCGATAAATCAAGGGGATCTTGTATGGACGGTCAGTGCTCAAGGCGTTGCGACTATTGGGGAGTTGTTCTTGACAGGAAAATACAACCCAACAAAAATTGTTGCTCTAGCAGGTTCTCGAGTTAAAAACCCTCAATATTTTGAGTTAAGATCGGGACAAAATATTAAAAAATTATTGGAAGACCATGTTGAGGTTGAGGGTTCTAGAATTATCTCGGGGAGTGTTTTGACGGGGACTCAAATTCAGTTAGATGATTATCTTGGTTTCAACGATAATTTGATTAGTGTTATTCCAGAAGGAAATAAACATCGTTTCTTTGGTTGGTTTCCATTTGTAGGTAGTGGTTCAATCCATAGTGCTTCTAAAACCTCTTTTTCTTGGTTAACGCCCAATAAAGAATATGACCTAGACACTAGCTTGAATGGTGAAGACAGAGCATTGGTTGTAACGGGAGAAATGGAAAAGTATGTAGCTTTAGATGTTTTTCCAATGCAATTGCTTAAGGCATGTATTTCGAATGATATAGAGAAAATGGAGAATTTAGGGATTTACGAAGTAGCCCCAGAAGATTTTGCATTGGTTGATTACACCAACACTTCTAAGTTAGAAGCTCAAGAAATCATCAGACAAGGATTAGATTTAATGATAAAAGAAGTAGGTTAATGGATTTTTTAAGAAAGAAATTAGACGAAATAAGAAAGCCTTTCAATAAGGGAGGTAAGTTTGAAAAATTTGCTCCGGCAATAAATTCATTTGACACCTTGTTGTTTGTGCCCAAGCATAACACAACTAAAGGTTCACATATTAGAGACGGTGTAGATTTAAAAAGAACAATGGTGACGGTTATTATAGCTTTACTACCAGCGATGTTCTTTGGTATGTATAATATTGGTTACCAACATTATTCTCAATTAGGAGAGAATACAGATTTATTAACCTGTATGATTTTTGGAGCTTGGAAATTTTTACCAATGCTTGTGGTTTCATACGGAGTAGGTTTGGCTATAGAATTTGGTTTTGCTATATATAACAATCATGAAGTAAATGAAGGTTATTTGGTTTCAGGGATGTTAATTCCTCTGATTATGCCAATTGATTTTCCTTTATGGATGTTGGCAATATCTGTCATCTTTGCTGTGTTTATTGGTAAGGAAGCTTTTGGGGGTACAGGAATGAATATCTTCAATCCCGCTTTGATAGCCCGAGCTTTTGCATTCTTTTCCTATGCACCGCAAATGTCAGGAGATAAAGTTTGGGTTGCAGATGCTAGTACCGTTGATGCTATTTCTGGTGAAACAATTTTGGGTATGTTAGCTGCCAATCAAGACAAAGCAGAAGCTTTAGTTTCTGGAGCAGCAAATGCTAGTTGGTCAGTCATGGAAATGGTATTGGGTTACATTCCAGGTTCTGTAGGAGAAACTTCTGCTATAGCAGTGTTGATTGGAGCCGTAATCTTAATTGCTACTGGTGTTGCCTCATGGAGAATCATGCTAGGATCTGTTTTAGGTTGTGCAGTCATGGGATTGATATTTAATCAAATTGGTTATAATTCCTTGATGAGTTTTCCATGGTGGAAGCACATGTTAGTGGGAAGTTTCTTATTTGCTACAGTTTTTATGGCAACTGACCCTGTGTCTGGTGCACAAACAACCAAAGGAAAATGGATTTATGGGTTTCTTATCGGGATATTTGGGTTGATGATCCGTGTATTCAATGGTGCGTATCCAGAAGGATGGATGATGGCTATTTTATTAATGAACGTTTTTGCTCCTACAATTGACCATTATGTGGTAGAGGGGAACATTAAAAAACGTAAAAATCGTTTAAAAACTGCTTAATTATGAATAAGAATAGTAACGCATATACGTTTATCTTTGCAATCATTATTGTAACAATTATTGCAGGGTTATTAGCATTTACTGCCACAAGTTTAAAACCTTTACAGGATACAAACGTAAAAGCAGAAAAAATGCAAAATATACTTGGAACCATTGGAGTAACAGGTGTATCGAGAGAGCAAGCTGAGGTGGAATTTAACAAGTACATCAAAGAACAACTAGCATTGACAAACGATGGAAAAATAGATGAGACTACCAATGCGTTTAAAATTGGTCTGAAGAATGAAGTCAAGAAGAGTGATGAGAACCAGCGTTATCCTTTATACAAAGCTCAAAAAGATGGAGAAACTTATTACATAGTTCCTTTATATGGAGCAGGACTTTGGGATGCTATTTGGGGATATGTAGCTTTGGCTTCAGATAAAAACACAATTGTAGGTGCCAATTTTGACCACAAAGGAGAAACACCTGGTTTAGGTGCAGAAATTACTACAGATTGGTTTCAAGCTCAATTTACAGGAAAAAAAATCATAGATGAGTCAAACAATTTTGTTTCCGTTACAGCAATTAAAGGTGGAGCAAAAGTAGGAGACGATCATGGTGTTGATGCCATCTCAGGAGGAACAATAACCTCTGATGGAGTATCAGCAATGATCAGTGAGCGTTTGTCACATTATTTACCTTATTTTAAAAATAACTAATCATGGCAGAAGGAAAAGAAGCATTGTTTTCAAAGCAAAATAGGGCGCTATTATCAGATCCGTTAGACGATAACAATCCGATTTCAGTACAAGTACTAGGGATATGTTCGGCATTGGCAATTACGGTTCAACTAAAGCCTGCCGTCGTAATGTCTTTAGCGGTATTATTTGTTGTTATTGCATCAAACGTTATCGTTTCTTTAATACGTAATTTGATTCCAGGACGTATTCGTATCATTGTTCAATTATTAATTGTTGCCTCTTTGGTGATTTTAGTTGACCAGGTATTAAAAGCTTATGCTTATGACGTAAGTAAAGAGTTGTCTGTATTCGTTGGATTAATTATTACCAACTGTATAGTGATGGGACGTTTAGAAGCATTTGCTTTAGCAAATGGACCATGGAAATCTTTCTTAGATGGAGTGGGGAATGGTGCAGGTTATGCATTAATCTTAGTATTAGTAGCCGTCTTTAGAGAATTACTAGGTTCCGGAAAATTGTTTGGAATTGAGATTTTAGGCCATAAAGCCAAAACCATTGCAGAGTCTACAGGCTTGTATTCTTTGGGATATGAAAATAATGGATTTATGTTATTGTCTCCTATGGCATTGATTACCGTAGGAATCATTATCTGGATTCAGCGCTACAAGAATAGAAAATTAATTGAACAACACTAAAATCTATAGTTACGATGGAATATATTAACATCTTTGTAAAAAGTATCTTTATAGACAACATGGTATTTGCATATTTCCTAGGGATGTGTTCTTACTTAGCAGTATCAAAAACCGTAAATACAGCCGTTGGTTTAGGAGCAGCAGTAGTATTTGTGCTTTCTATTACGGTTCCAGTAAACTTTTTAATTGACGCATACTTGCTTAAGCCTGGTGCCTTAGCCTGGTTAGGGAAAGAATATGCGAGTATTGATTTGTCATTTTTAAGTTTTATCATGTTTATCGCAGTTATTGCGTCTATGGTGCAGTTGGTAGAAATGATTGTTGAACGTTTTGCGCCTGCTTTGTATGGGGCATTAGGTATTTTCTTACCATTAATTGCTGTAAACTGTGCAATTTTAGGAGGGTCTTTGTTTATGCAACAAAAAGATTTTGCTAATGTGGGAGAGTCTGCAGTGTATGGTTTTGGGTCAGGAATTGGTTGGTTGTTAGCTATTGTTGCTATTGCAGCGATTAGAGAAAAGATAGCATACTCACACATACCTGGACCGTTAAAAGGTTTAGGAATAACGTTTATTATCACAGGTTTAATGGCGATAGGATTTATGAGTTTCTCAGGAATCAAATTATAATAATAAAGAACAGATTTAATTATGAATGTAATTGCAATTAGTATCGTTGTTTTCTTGATTATTGTTTTAATCTTAGTAAGTATTTTATTAGGAGCTAAAGCAAAGTTATTACCGTCAGGGAAAGTTAAAGTAACGATCAATGGAGAGAAAACAATCGAAGTAGAAACAGGAAGTTCTTTGTTAGCTACTTTAGGGAATGAAAAGATATTTTTACCATCAGCTTGTGGTGGAGGGGGTACTTGTCTACAGTGTGAGTGTCATGTTCATTCAGGTGGAGGTGAAGCTCTACCAACAGAAACCCCTCACTTTACTCGTAAAGAATTGGCCAAAGGTGCTCGTTTGGGTTGTCAGGTGAAAGTAAAGAGTGATATGGATATTTCTATACCTGAAGAAATCTTTGGGATTAAGAAATGGGAAGCAACTGTAGTTAGAAATTATAATGTTGCATCTTTTATCAAAGAATTTGTGGTGGAGATACCTGAAGATATGGATTATAAAGCGGGAGGATATATTCAGATTGAAATACCACCATGTGAAGTCAAATATTCTGATATGGATATCACAGCACATCCAACAGATCATCCAGGAGAACCAGATAAATTCCAACAAGAGTGGGAGAAATTTGGGTTGTGGCCATTGGTGATGAAAAATACAGAAACCATTGAGCGTGCTTATTCTATGGCTTCTTATCCTGCTGAAGGAAGAGAGATCATGTTGAACGTACGTGTGGCATGTCCTCCGTTTGATAGAGTCAAAGGTGGTTGGATGGATGTAAATCCAGGAATTGCTTCTTCTTATGTGTTTAATCAAAAGGTTGGAGATAAAGTAACAATATCTGGTCCTTATGGAGAGTTTTTCATTAATGAAGATTCTGATGCTGAAATGATTTACGTGGGTGGTGGAGCCGGAATGGCACCAATGAGATCTCATTTATACGAGCTATTCCATACGATGAAAACAGGACGTAAAGTAACTTACTGGTATGGAGGTCGTTCAAAGCGTGAATTGTTCTATATTCATTACTTTGAATCTTTAATGGAGAAATTTCCAAATTTCAAATTACAGTTGGTACTTTCAGAGCCTTTACCAGAAGACAATTGGAAAGTAAAGAAAGATATCAATGACGAAGATGGTGACGGATTTGTAGGATTTGTTCATCAATCATTGATCGATAATTATTTAAATGAACACGAGACGCCAGAAGATATAGAATTTTATTTCTGTGGTCCACCAATGATGAACCAAGCTGTTGTTAAAATGTGTGATGATTTAGGTGTTCCAAAAGAAAACGTCCGTTTTGATGATTTTGGGGGATAGAGTTTGATTCCCACCACGATATAAAAAAAAGCTTTCTAGAATTTCTAGAAAGCTTTTTTTTATATCGTGATTAATTTCATAGCTTGATGTCTCAATTATTAATTCTAGTCATGATCACGAAAAGTTCAGTTTTGTTTTTTTTATCTGTATTTTGCTCTGTTATGGTTACTGCTCAAAACAAGCATATTTCTTTGGATGAAATATGGAGTGGGGCTTTTAGAACCAAACAAATGAATACTTTTCATAGTTTAAAAAACGATAAAGAATATACAATGTTGAGTTGGAACTCTTCCACTCGTTCTACTTCAATCGATTTGTACGATTACAAAACTCAAGAAAAAAAGAGAAGACTTGTAGATTCTTCGTTAATTGGAGTTGTTCCTTTTTTTGACTATTCTTTTAGTAACAACGAAGATAAATTGTTGTTAGCAACTGAAATTAAACCCATCTATAGGAGGTCTTTTTCTGCAAAGTATTATTTATATAACCTCCAAGAGAATACAAAAATTTCTATTGATGAACGACAAATTCAGAACCCTACTTTTTCCCCTGAAGGGAATAAAATAGCATATGTGTTTGATTGTAATATCTATATAAAAAACCTCGATAATAACATTACAACTCAAATTACCTTTGATGGTAAAAAAAACAAAATAATTAATGGGATTACCGACTGGGTGTATGAAGAGGAGTTTGAATTTGTACGTGCTTTCGAATGGAGTAAAAGTGGGACATACCTTGCTTATTTAAAGTTTGATGAGTCTAATGTTCCGGAGGTTTCCATGAATATTTATGGTCAGCATCTTTATCCTAAGCAGCAATCGTTTAAGTATCCTAAGGCTGGACAAAACAATTCAGTAGTTTCCCTACATACTTATCAGCTCAGTCGTAACGAAACGAATACAGTTTGGCTTCCCAATGACTCTTACTATATTCCAAGAATTAAATTTACACAAGAAGAGGGTTTATTAAGTGTGCAAACCCTCAATAGACATCAAAATAATTTAAATCTTTATTTCTGTGATGTACACAGCAAGCAATTGAATTTAGTCATAAATGAACAATCAGAGCGCTATGTAGAACTCATGAATCAGGTTATGTTCATAGAGAATAACAGTTTTTTTTGGAGGAGCGAGCAAGATGGGTTTAACCATATTTATCTCTATTCAAAATCTGGGAAATTACAAAATCAAATAACGAGTGGTAATTGGGAGGTTACCGATTTTTATGGTTACAACAAAAAAGACAACACTATATATTATCAATCTACTGAAGATGGAAGTACGAATCGAGCGGTTTATCAAATTGATTTGAACAGTAAAAATAAAAAAAAACTCAGTACCTCTGTAGGGACCAATTCTGCGGTATTTAGTCCGAGGTATACCTATTCCATCAATACATTCTCTAGCGTTACTGTTCCTCCTCGCGTCAGTTTGAAAACTGTTCAAAAGACTACGGAAATAAAAGAGCTGATGAATAATAACGAATTACTTAAAAAATTAGACGATTATGCTCTGTCTAACAAAGTGTTTTCTAAGATAAAAGTAAATGATAATCTTTTAAATATGTGGATGATAAAGCCCATTGGTTTTGATGAACAGAAGAAATACCCTGTCCTGATGTATCAATATAGTGGACCAGGATCACAAGAAGTAGCTAATAGATGGAATAATGTTAATGACTATTGGTTTCAATTACTTGCCTCTAGAGGGTATATTGTGGTTTGTATAGACGGAAGGGGTACAGGTTTTAAAGGTGCGGAGTTTAAAAAAGTAACCTATAAGCAATTGGGTAAGTATGAAGTAGAAGATCAAATTCAAGCGGCAAAACAACTTGGGTTGCTGTCTTATGTGGATAAAAGCAGAATTGGAATTTGGGGCTGGAGTTATGGAGGTTTTATGAGCACGAATTGTCTTTTAAAAGGGAATGATGTGTTTAAAATGGCTATAGCGGTAGCGCCAGTGACAAGTTGGAGATTTTACGACACCATCTACACTGAGAGATACATGCAAACACCACAAGAAAACCCTAAGGGGTATGATTTGAATTCTCCTCTTTATTATGCAGATCAATTAAAAGGTAGTTTTCTACTCATTCACGGTGCTGCGGATGACAATGTTCACCTTCAAAATACGATGGCTTTGATCACTGAGCTAGTGAATAAGAACAAACAATTTGATTGGGCTATTTATCCAGATAAGGATCATGGCATTTATGGCGGTAATACAAGACTTCAATTGTATCAAAAAATGACCAATTTCATAGAGGAGTCTCTTTAATCATACATTTTTAAAACCACAATAAAATCATTTTTCATTCCATTTATTTGTTGGGAAGTGTGCTTACGCACAGATTCTAGATTTAAAAAAGGGATTTAGTTTTATAAT
>NZ_JBDNAI010000041.1:0-7464 GCF_039768515.1 Wenyingzhuangia sp. | reverse complement strand
TCGTAAGTTGGTAGTCTTTTTGAGGCCCATTTACAATAGGCCAGAGCATCTTTGTAGCTT
Organism: Wenyingzhuangia sp.; assembly: GCF_039768515.1. Lineage (NCBI taxonomy): Bacteria > Pseudomonadati > Bacteroidota > Flavobacteriia > Flavobacteriales > Flavobacteriaceae > Wenyingzhuangia > Wenyingzhuangia sp. The sequence goes on along the minus strand of NZ_JBDNAI010000041.1, from coordinate 7,404 downwards.
ACTTGAGTTACAGGTAAGTCTTTTGAAATTGGGGCATGAATGCCATCAGGAAATCTCCAGTTTGCTTTGTCTACTTTTTTAAAATCATAAACATTTAATTGAACAATAGACCATTTATACTTCTCTGCATCCGTTACATAGCCGGTTTCACTTACAAAATTTTCAAATTGTTGGTAGCTCACAGGTTCTAGACGTTCAACGCTATTATTACAAGAACAAAAGCAGAAAAACGCAAAAAACAAGATAGCTCTAAGTAATTTCATCACGAGTGATTTTGACTGACTTCTATTCCACTTCCAATAGGTAACAATATTGATGTAAAAGTCTCTTTCGTTCTAATTACATTTTGATAAGCTTCTGATTCTTTTTTAGAAATGGGCGGGAAAGTCATATTATCCCCCAATACCCATGCACCATCATTTAATTTAGGTGAAAACAAATTGAAACAAGGGACATATAACTCTTTCCATAAATCTAAAAGAACAAAGTCGAAAGTTTCTTTAGCATTTTTTATGCTTAATAAAGCATCTCCAAGTCTAAAATCGACATAGTTTGACAAACCTGCTTTTGATATTTTATCTTTGGCATAATTGATTTTATCTGCATTGTTTTCTAAAGTAATAACCTTACCACCAGTTGCTCTTGCTGCGTCGGCTAACCAAAGTGTTGAATACCCATATGAGGTACCTATCTCTAAAATGCTTTTAGATTTAGATGACTTTATCAACGTATTCATGAAAATAGCGGCATCTTCACCAACAGGTAGTAAAAACTCATCTCGACGCTTCATTGCATCAACTCCCGATAATGTTTTCATTAACTGATTTTCATCATCCAAGCGTTTATCATAATCTCCTAGAACTTTTTTAAAACTTGGATCTAACTGCATAAATTATTTTGCTGACTTTATTTTTTTCATTAATTCACCAAAAGCTGGTCTAAAATCTTCGAATAAAGGATTGTCTCTATTCTTCAACATAACTTCACTAAAGAGTTTGAGGCCAATGGCAAATTCAACCGAATCTTGTTCTGTTTTAAAACGGTCTCTTTTTTTCATTTTTTCGATGATGGCAAATATGTTATCATGATTGCCAAATTCTAATTCAATAGGCGAGTTAATCTTATCATCTGGCCTTAGTAATTCTAAGAGCTCCAGCCTTAACCTATATCTATTCCCCTTCTTAGCCATTATATAATATCTATTACAATTAACAGAACCTATCTTTAAGCGTAGTTCTTCTTTGAGCTACAAATATTTGGATCAAATAGGTTTTAAACTACTGACCTCCTTCGCTTCCTACTTCAGCAAGAACTTTCCCCTTAGTCTCCTCCAATTTAGACAAGAAGAATACTGCCAATACTGCTAGGAACGCTGCAACCCATAAAAATGCTGATTCATCAAGTATATCTGAAAGTGCTCCAGATATAGCAGGTACAATTACGCCACCTATAATTTCTGCAACCGCAGTTACAAAACCAATTGCTTTTGCTTTTAAATGATTTGGCACAGCTTCTGATGGTACTATAGCAGCAACAAGAGGTATTGCACCTACCATAGCGTAACTCAAAAACATTGCTGGTAAATGAATACCAGATCCGTTCAAAAAGTATACTGCAAAAGGATAGAATGCCCCTAGACCAACAGCGATGTAAAGTGCTTTTTTTCTTCCTATTTTATCAGATACACCTGGAAAAAACAAAGATGAAACAAGCATTGCAACACCCAACAGCCCCATAGTTTTCTGCATATCACCTGCAGACATGCCTTGTACATCTGTTAAGTATTTCGTAATGAAAGGTATGGTAGCAAACCACCAACCAAAGACACAACAAGCCAAACCTGTTCCCCATTTAATGTTTTTATAAGCCCAAATTTCTTTGAGTGCAAAGCCAGTATCGTTTTTTGCTCCTCTGCTTTCTGTTGTGGATTTTTTTAGAAAGAAAACCGCAATTAAACCTAACACCAAGCCTGGTACACCAGCTATATAAAAGGCTGTCCGCCAACCCATATTTTCAGCTATCTGAATCAAAATCACAGGAGCTAAAATAGAGCCAAATAAAGCTCCGCCTACCGCCTGTAATATACCTACATTAAGTCCAAGCCTACTAGGTGTTGATTCTCGTTCTACAAAGACCTGTGCCAATGGAATTACCGGACCTTCTGCCAAACCCATGACTAAACGAGCAGCTAATAGCGTACCAAAACCTATAGCCAACCCAGATCCAAAAGAGCAGACAGAAAAAATCAAAATCGCCAAAATAAAGGTGATTTTATTTTTGTTTTTTGACTCCGACCATGCTGTCGTAAAATAGCTAGAAAAAGCCCAAGCTAATGATAAACCAGCTGCTAATAAACCTATTTGAGTATTATTAAGACTTAAGTCCTTGGCTACATAAGGCACCAAATAATTAAGTGCAAGCCTGTCAAAAAATAAGACACCAAAGGTCAGTGCCATTAAGCTCACTATGCCATTTTCATACGAGAATATTTTTTTCATTACTTGTGATTTTAGTGTGGTGATTTTCTAAACGGTGTTTTTTTGCTCATTTCCTCTGACCATGCAATAACGCCATTGGCATTTGCCCATTCGTTATAAATAACATCCATTTTTGCAATGGTTTCTGGTTGTGAGTCTGCAATATTATTTGACTCCGTTCTATCCACAGCCAAGTCATATAACTCCCAAGTATTTCCGGGATAGACTGAAACTGCTTTTAAATCACCCATCCAAACAGCCCGATCACCAAACCATTCAAAGCAAATTGCTTGTTCTCGGTTCCAATCTTGGCCGTTTAATAAGGGTAAGAAACTTTCACCAGGAAGTGCATTTGATGTTGTACCGTTATAGGTTCCCGGATAATCAATATCTGCAATTTGCAATAAGGTTGGCATAATATCAACTACGTGTGTACCCCCCTTTAAAACATTGCCTTTTTCTTTTTGCCCTGGATACCGAATAATGAACGGAGTAGCTACACCACCTTCATAAGGAGATGATTTGTAGCTTCTAAGTGGGCTATTGGAAACTTGAGCCCAATTTTTCGTGTATGACTCCATGGAACCAGCTGTACCAACGGGTCCTTCATTTCGTTTAACAGTAAAAGGCATTTTGCCTACATCCATATTTTCTGCACCGTTATCAGAAAGAAAAATGACCACGGTATTATCTAGTTGACCAGAAGTACCTAGGTGGTTTAATAGTTTACCTATATTTTGGTCTAAATTGTCTACCATCGCTGCATAAACTTCCATTTTTAAAGACCACTCGCTTTTTTCTTCAGTACTTAAACTATTCCACGGTGGCAATAATTTATCTTTAAAAATATTCCAGTCCTCATCAGCAAGTCCTAATTTTTTAATATTTTCAAAACGAAGTTTACGCAACTCATCCCAACCCGCATCATATTTGCCTTTGTACTTCGCAATATCCTCTGGTTTTGCATGTAAAGGCCAATGTGGTGAATTATAGGCCATATAAAGAAAGAATGGCTTTTCTTCTGGCGTTTCTTTTACAAAATCAATTGCTCTGCTGGTTAATTCATCCGTTAAGTAAAAATCTTCTTTATCTATGTTATAGACTTCATTACCCTCATATAAGTACGCTGTTGATGGCGGACCTTTCAGCAATGGTTTGGTATCAAAATAACTAGCTCCTCCATCTAAAAAACCAAAGAAATTATCAAAACCTCGTTGTAACGGCCAATGTGGTTTTTCATTTCCAACATGCCATTTACCAGTCATATATGTAGCATAACCTCCATTTTTAAATACCTCACCTAAAGTCAAAGACTCTTTATTGAGATACCCTTCATAACCAGGTTCACCAAAATCTTCATTGAAAAAACCAATACCGGCTTTGTGCGGATATTGACCTGTAAGTAAACTCGTACGCGAAGGTGCACAAATGGTATTTGTATAAAAACGAGATATTCTTGTTCCTTCTGATGCAAGTCGATCCAGACTAGGCGTACTTATTTCTGAACCATAATTTCCCAAATCTGAGAAACCCATATCATCTGCCAAGATCAAAACTATGTTTGGTTTCTTCGCTACTTTATCCTCCCCTTTTTTTTCTTTGACATCTGCACAAGAAGTAAATAAGAGTATGACTAATCCAAAATAAAGTGCTCTTGTAATATTCGTTCTTATCATTTTTGTATGATTTAATTACTGACTTGTGGTTCATTAATAAAACTGAGGATTGCAAACTTATAGCGTTTACAATCCTCAGTCATGAAATATATTTAAAGGTTATATAAACCCGGAATTAAAATTTATACGTTACTGTCAAGAAAAATGCTCGTGGCATGCTTCCTTGTGTTGAAAATATCGCATTAGGATTATTCGCTACAAATTCTGGAGAAAATCCATCTCTATTCAAAGCAGACGGGAATCCACCTGGCCCTTGCCATCCTAAAATTCCGTATTTATCAAGAACATTATTAACGTTCACTTGCACACCAAGCTTTTTAGTAATATCATAACCAACGGCTAGATCAACATTTCCAAAAGCTGGCAAACTAAAAGAGTTTGGAACGTTTGCTTGTCTTTCTCCCATATAACTGTAATTTACAGAACCAAAGAATTTTTCACTATTGTAAATCGGGTTTATGTTGAAAATTACATTCGCTGCATTATCCGCTTCATTCCCAGAGTAGTCAATTATTACATCATCTTGGGGTCCATCTCGTCCTTCATCCCAAATTGTATACTTAGCAGCCGTAGAACTTTGGAAAACCGCATTAGCACGAAGCGACCACTCATCCGTAAATCTATAAGCACCTTCTATTTCTAAACCAAAAGTGTTGTACTCACCAAATTGAAATAAAGGAGAATATCTTGTACCATCTTCATTTGAAAAAGTCTGAATAATTGGCACATTGTTCAAATTGCTATAAAATGGAGTTACTACCAGTTTTAATCTTTCAGTTCTTACTTTATATCCTATCTCCACCTGTGTAATTTCTTCAAGTAAAGCTGGAGTGTTTTCTACCAAGAAGTCACTATTCAAGTCCAAGTAAAAGAATGTCGAAGGTGATTTATTACCTCGTGCAAATCTTGCGTAAATGGCCTTTTCGTTACTAAACTTATAATTAAGCCCTGCTGTATATGAAAAACTGTTTAGGTTGTAATCATAATTAACAGGTGCACCAGCGGTTCCACCACCATTATCCCATAGTGTAAGTGGGTTTCCATCAAGCCCACCATAGGTTGGGTCGTTCTGACGTGGATTTGGAACTGCAATAGAATTGAAACCTTCTGAAGAAACACTTTCGTATCTCATACCATAATCCAAGGTAAGTTTTTGATTAATTTTCCAGTTATGTCCAAAGAATAATGCTAAAATACCCTGTGTAGTTTCTCCATCATCAGACCCACTCCAGCCTACATTCATAAAACCTTCTGGACTGGTCACTTCGTAGGTATTACCATCGTTTGCTTCCAAGGTTATCTGGGCTGGTACCGGTTGATCTTGAATTAGACCTCCACTAAGTCCCATACCTTTACTCCAGTTGGTTATACTCAATTCCGAACGACTATAGAAAGCACCTAAACTAAAGCTACTTTTTTCAGTCTTCTTACTAAGCACCATTTGATTTGCAACCTCATTTCTGCTGATATCCTGATAAAACATAGGCATAAACAACAATGAATTAGGCTGTACATTAGAACCCGGGAAATTATTGTCTGCTCCTGGTGTAAGTATTGCTGGTGGACCAGGTCCTCCTGGGTTAAAAGCTAAATCTACAGTGCCAAATCGCTGCCCTGTTCTAGGATCAGAGAATACGTATGTTCCCGTTCGGTGCGGAGCCGGTCCTGCAAATAAACCTGGAATTGCATAAAACAAGAAACTTGTAGTACTTATAGGTGAAACTACTGCAGTACCGTTTCTCTCATCATCTTTTCTTGAATATTTAAAATCATTTTTAAGCTTAAATCCTTTGCCTAAGTCTTGAACCCAATTAAAACCAACAGAGCGATCAATGCTATGCAATAGATTTGTAGAGTTAAAGGTTCTCGTACCTTCATCATTAAAAGGTATTTCAATCGAAAAATCATATAGAGCATAGGAATCATATCTAGAAAAACCTTCTGCTATTTGAGGATCATTCCAATTTGTAGAAGGAATAAAGGCCATTCGATCATTTTTATCATTCAAATATTTTAAGTTCAACTTAAAAGAACCTGTCTTATATTTTTTAAGAAGGTTACCTCTTATTTGACCTCCTTTGTTAATAGCGTAACCTCTTGCACGAGCACCATCTGATTGACGTAAAAATCCACCAACATTGTATGTCCACCCTTTCGTTAAAGGTCCACCAATATTAAAATCTGCTCTATAATATGGGTTTACACCGTTACCTTCTAAGCCGAACTTTGTGCGAACCTCACCGGCAAATTTATCTCCACCAGTTTTCGAAACGTAATTGAAGATACCACCTGGAGCATTCGCACCAAGAATAGATGCTGTACCACCTCTTACTGCTTCAACTCTTGCAGTCATTGCATCCGCTCTTAAGAATAAATCCGGAAACAATTCTACATTAGTGACAGGTAACCCATCTTCTTGCAGCGACACATATCTATAACCGTTAATATTATCAATAGAATTCGCAGAAAGTCCTCTTGAATAAACTGAATTCCAAATCTCGCCACGTGCCTGATTCACGAATACTCCCGGAATATTCTTTAACAAATCTGCAGAACTAGTTGCTGCTACTCTCTCAAGCTGTTTAGGACCTATTGTTGTAATTGCAACGGAAGCGTCCATTCGACTTCTAGCATCGAATACACCTGTAACGATAACATCTCCCATTTGATTCGCGTCTTCCATCAACACTATCTTCAAAGTCTCAGACTGGGGAACTTTTACTGAAACTGTTTTATTCAAATAACTGATATATGAAGCACTCAATACATACGTACCGTTTTCAAGACCACTAATGGTAAAATTACCCTCAGAGTCACTTATTGTACCATTACTGGTTCCTTCAATAACAATTGAAGCTCCAAGTAAAGATGATCCGTTTTCGTCAATGATTTGGCCTTTTATTACCCCATCCTGAGCTTGGGCAAAACCACCCATAAAGAGTAGTATGCAAAATGTTAAAAATCGAAGCATTTTTTTCATGATTAAATTTGTTTTAATTAAGATTGTTTGTTTTATGTAAAATTATCGTATCAGTAAATTTACTGAATTAAAATGGCATAAAATATTAGTTTATTCCATATAACTCCTGCAAAACTGAAATAACACTTTACATTTTGTAAATCAAAAAAAGACCAATACTATTCAAAATCAATACTTCACGAACTTTATCCTAACCTACTTCGTGAAACTTTTTAAATCAACACCCTTTAATTTCTTAACTTATGTCAAACAGAATTCACTTAATTTATGT
>NZ_JBDNAI010000153.1:0-14549 GCF_039768515.1 Wenyingzhuangia sp. | reverse complement strand
GAAAATAATTTATTCCACAATTGGCTGAAAAACAAGAACAAACTCGGTGGACAAAACAAAATACCAAGACTCTATAACGATAGGACATTTATAGATGAAATAAAAAACAGCATCTAATAGGTCCACATATCAGACTCTAAGTCTATGATTTCATTTTTAATATTTTGCGCTTCACGAAGTTGATATAAAGAATTGTCTCTAATGTATTCACTAATACTCCTGTTGCCATATATATTTTCTTCTCGAATAATCACAGAAGCAAAATCTCTAATGTTTAATAAATAATCATAGGACTCAATTTGTGTAGCAAAACCATTTTTTACTGGTTTGGCATTGTGCAAAACATTTCTTGCATCTGGATAAAAAATCCAAAATAACGGATACAGCTCATCATCTTCTATATCATCTCTACCAATAGTCTGAACATCTTGTGACATTGGAGCGATAGCCAACAAACGATACTTCATCTGACTTGTTTTTTTGTTAAAATACCATAATCCTTTTATTTGGTAAGCTTCAATGTCTCGAGATTTTATGTAATTCCTGTCTATATACTCTTCGATATTTGTTTGCCCCTGGTTTAACATATCATAACCATAACTCGCTGTATCAACTCTAACCAATTTTTTTTCAATTTCAGAAACTGGAAGTCTGTTTACAAACTGATCATCTTCATAAACCTCAACTATTTCCCCCTCTCTGATACTACTTAATAGAGTATTGAATAAAGATCCAATCCCTTTAACGTTTTGATTTTCGTTGACTGGGTAGTACAATCTTAAGTTTTGTTTTTGATTTAAATCAATCGTTTCCCAAACCATTTTTGACCATAAGATATCACGCTCATCTACATACTCATAAGGTATAGGTTTGTCTTGTTCTATTCTTATTCTCTCAGCGGATTTTTTTCCAATTTGAGACGCTTTCTTAACATTTAATATTCCATAGTTGGATTGCCCACAAACCGTTGTAACGGCTGCGAAAAACAAAAACAAAAAGCTATTTTTCAATTTATTTTTCATTCTAGTTATCAATTAGAAATTTCTACACTTATAGGTAATACCTCTTTGAGTTTATATGATGAATTCCCAACAATTCCAGCTCTTATACCAAAGATGTTGACAATATCTCCTTTCTTTGCAGTACCAATTATTTTTTGTGCTTGAGCATTCATTTTTCTACCATTGACAATCAATGTGGGTTTTCCAGGTACTTTTATTTTAAAACTCAAGACTTTTAATTTTAAATCAAAATCAAAGTCCGGCAACCCTGCAGCTACAGTTGACTTCATTAAGCTTGTCTTCGGCATCCTTACAGAATTATACTCTCCTCGAATACTTGCCATTGGTGATGGAATATCTTTAATTCTAAATAATACTGGTGGTGACTTCACAATCTCACCTGAGTCTGAGGTTCCTGTAACACCTATACTAACTGTACGACCTGAACCAGGTCTTAATTCGTAACTAGATCCTTTCTTTCGTGTCAAGCCATACCCGGTTACTTTTAATTTGTTTGGACTGATGCCCGGTAGAGAAATCGTTATGGGGTTTACGACTCCCCTGTAAACAACATTCATTTTGTCTGCAGATATGATTGCTTGGTTTGAGCCTGCAACTACAGAATAATTACTTGTAATTGCTATCGGTACTTCCTCTCCATTCTCTGTGAAAATAAATTGTCCGACAATGGGTTGATCTCCAACAGCTCCTGCTTTGAATTTGTACAATACCTTACCTCCGATAAAATCTGAGTCAAGATCAATGTTTTCTCCATTTATCTCAACTTTTGAGGGCACCTTAGTATCATCTTTACTCGCTAAAAATATTTCTGCACTGACTTCATCTCCTGGACTATACGTATTCTTGTTTAACTTCACAAAAGCTTGTAATTGGGTAGCAGAAGTTGCCTGTTTTAGACGACCTGACACAAAATTAGATAACGCCTCATTTTCAATATTCAATACTGTATTCTGCATACTAGATAAAATCGCAATGGTCCCAATGGTTGGAATCCCTTTGAAATTATAATCTAGCCATGATTTTTCTACACCATCAACCATGACTGGCTTGGTCTTGAAATCTACATCTATTTCTCTTAGAATAGAATTATTGTTTGACAATAACGTTACCATTCCTTTGTGATAGGTATCAACCGCTTCTACAAACTTTTGACCGTTGGCATTGCTTTTGTCACCTGTAAATAAATATTCATCCATCAAATCTCCTTTACCCATAGATTCAGCGGGTAATCTGTCTGTTTCAGGATCTAAAGGGTTTGCCTGTTTTATAATGTTTTTTAAAACATCTATTTCAGCTATAAAATCTTTAGACAAGGCCTCAACTTTTTTAGCAGTATCAAATACTTCTGAGTATTGAGTAGGATTTTCAACACTTAACTGTTTTAGATTGTCTAAAGTAGCCTTATTCTTTTGAATACCAGTTTCAATAGCGTCTTCAAACCTTTCATACATCTTTGAAAATGCTTCCATCACCTCAACAGATACTTGCATTGCTAGCAGAGCCAACAGAACCAAATACATGAGGTTAATCATTTTTTGTCTAGGGCTTAATTTTGATCCAGCCATAACATTTTATTTTTTTTAATGAATATTCAATTTGTAACAAGCCCTATTTATTACCCATTGCTGACAACATTCCTCCATAAACAGTATTAAGAGAAGCAATATTTTTTGATAAACTACCCATTTGTTTGGTTAATTCTTCCGATTTTTCATAAACTGAACTGACCAATTTAGTTTGCTCTTCTAAAACTTTAATTTGTACAGATTGTGCTTTGTTCATCGTAGACTCTTGGTCTGCATACATAGAATTTATTTTTTCCAGGTGATCTGCTGCCGAATTGATTTCTTTGTTATACTTACTTGTATTTGCAACAGAACCTGAGCTCTCCCCTATTTGTGCTGCTGCATCAGATAATTTATTCATGCTTGATGTTAGTTTATCAATCACATTTGCATCCAAATTTGATGCTGCTAACATTTCGTCTATTTTCTTAGTCAATAGTCCTTCAGGAGTTTGTTCAGATTTGTCATTTGATGAGGTCTTTTTACCTGACAACTCAGGATATACCAAAGCCCAATCTAACTCCTCTTTTGGTAAAGGCTCGAAAGCAGATATGACAAATATAAAAGCCTCTGTACCTAATCCAACAATCAACATTAAACTGGCATAAGGCCAATGCATCAATTTGAATAAAGCTCCTAAGATTACAATTGCTCCACCTATTCCATAGGACATTGCCATAAATCTCTTAAAAAAATTTGATTTCATCTGTTTTAAAATTATGTGTTAAAATTTTGTTTAATAATCTAGTTTTCCCCAATTAAAATCACCTACGTAATCCTGTACAGTTCTAAATCCAATGTAGCTTTTAACAGAATCTGCGTATTCATAATCTCTAGTGCTTACTTCTAAAAAATACGCGATATCCTTCCAGGAACCACCTCTAATCACCTTCTTTTTATTTGTTGGATCCTCAACATCACCATTCAAAGAACTTGTAACATAAGAGGCAGAATTGTTGTATGAAGTTGAAGTCCATTCTGAAACATTTCCAGCCATATTATACAATCCATAATCATTGGCGTTAAAGGATCGGGCTTCAACCGTATACGTAAAACCATCTGCTGCAAAGTTGTTTTTTTTAGGCTTAAAGTTTGCTAGGTAGTACCCTTCAATATCTATTAAATATGGACCTCCCCAAGGAAACTTACCATTTTCAATTCCACCTCGAGCCGCAAATTCCCATTCTGATTCTGTGGGTAACCTAAATTCTGGAACTCTTATTCTAGAGCCGGAGGCCTCTAAATAGTCATTTTTCTTTTTTGTCCTCCAATTACAAAATGCTTTGGCTTGATTCCATGAAACCCCAACTACAGGATAATCTGCAAAAGCATCATGCCAGAAATAGTTTTGTACCATTGCATCATTTCGGGAATATTCAAAGTCTCTAGACCAAGCTGTTGTATCCGGATAAACTGTAATATCTACATCTGCATACTTGTTCTTTTGAGCTATATTTGATTGGTTTTGTTTTGTGTTTACTTGATATGCATAATTCAACCAAGTAACATCAAACAGTCTATCACCACCATTCTCTTCATTAGGTAAGTAAAACTGATCCATCACTTCTGCATATTCTTCATCAGGATAATCCTCTGTATTCCAATACAATGGAATACTCCAGTTCAATGAAGGGACTCCTTTGTAGTTTTGATTTAAAGTTCCGTTTTTTTTCAACATATAACTTTCATACGGATTGAGTTCTTGTATCTCCTCTTCACTTAATTCTGAATCCAGGTATTTGAAAGAAGCTATTCCAAACACATCTTCATCACCTGAAATTCCTTCAGCATAATTAGCCAATTCTGTTCTAACTATAGAATCTCTAACCCAATAAACAAACTCTTTGTATTCGCTATTGGTCACCTCGGTGTCATCCATAAAAAACTCTTTTACAGCGATGCTTCTTGGAGGAATCTCAAACGCTCCCCATCTATTTTCCTCAGTTTTACCCATCGTAAAAGTCCCTCCGGGTACTAGAACCATTCCGTAGGGCTGTTCTACCAACCAAGTGTTATCAGATTTAACTCCTATTAGTTCTCCACGATCCCCATAGCCACTGCAGCTAGTTAAAATAATGCATACTATAGAAAAGAACAGTAGTTTCTTCATATTATCTTCTTTGTGTCTTTTATAGAATTTCGTAAACATAGAAAAAAAAACTAAAAGAACAATGAAAGTATTTATCATATTTCCTGCCGCGGTTAGGTTATTTTTCTAATTACGTTGAACCATCTTTCAGGCACTTTTTGTTCAATTGTATTAAGGTAATCTTCATACGAACAAGGCACTAAAACATGCCTTTTATACTTAGATGGTGTTGGTATTTCTACCTGCATCCACCACCTTTGACTTTTATCGCTTTGATAAAAACTAATCACCTCATTTTCAAACGGCACCAGGTATTTGGTATAGTTATCTTTTGACCCATAAGGATAATCGTTTGTGCGAAGACAATACCCTTCTATAAAATACCAAATAACTTGTGAAATCAACTTACTCGTTTGATGATTGACATCGAACAATTCATTGAATTCGTAAATTCCAAAAGAAGTCACCTTATCACTAATCCCGGCATATCTTGCAATCTTACACAATTTCTCCCCAAGTATTCCATTAGGATTTGAATTCCCATTTGCAGGAGCTTCACTTTGTCTGACAACTCCCATATCAATCGCCACAATATCAGCATCTCTCATAACGGGCTCAACGATAGAGTTATCTTTTAATACCCCAACTCTATAAGCTTCAAAATTCAATCCTTCAATCAATGTTATTTCTTCTTGGGAATTATAGAACGTTTGAAAACCTAAATTAGTATAATTGAACAAATTGCAAGGTTGTTCTAAAATAATTTTACTCAAATAAGAGCATGATGACAACTCATCGTTTATTTTACCGAAATTAAATTTTGGACTTGCTACAGCTAGATTTACGAACTGATCCAAACGACCATATCCTCTGTAATTTGCATACACTAGATCTTGTCCTCCGCCTATGATAATTGGCAATATTTCCTTTTTCAATAAATAACCAACTACTTCTTGTACAGCGAAGTAGGTGTCTTTTATGTTATTCCCAGGCTCTATCGTTCCTAGGTCTGCGATTGAAACTTTCCAGTTGCCACTATACAGTTTATAAAACTCCTTTCGAATGGAAGCTCCTCCGATACCCGTACCTTCATTTCCTATTGCTCCTCTTCCTTCTTTAACATCAAAAAAAGCAAGTCGTACACCTTCCAAAACAGGAAACCCTTTTTCTTGAGTGTTCATGACGACTTGATTTCCTAGTAACTCTTCATGATCCTCAAAATCAAAAAGTGTTTCATCAACTACTGGAGAAAAAAAATGATCAATCATGATTTAGAAACTATTACTTTTTCTTAATTGCTTTTTTAGCTGTCTTTTTTTTTACTGGTGTTTTTTTGACTGCTTTTTTTTTGGCAGGGGCTTTCTTAACTTTTCTTTTTGGCGCATTTTTCTCTATCAACTCTTTCACATCTGCTAATGATAAGGCCGCAGCATCTATTGTCTTTGCCAACTCAATTTTCGTCTTTCCTTTGATAATGTTGTGCCTACCCCATCGCGCTTTTTCAACCCTAATTCCTTCTTCCTCCCAATGGTGCACAACTTTATCTATTTCTTTCTGCTTCTTTGCCTCAATTAACTCAACAATATCATCATTTGACAAATCATCAAAATCATATTTTTTATTTACGTTGATAAACATGCCGTTCCACTTGATAAATGGTCCAAAACGACCTACTCCTTTTTGCACAGGTAGGCTTTCATATTGAGCAATAGGAGCATCTGCTTTTATTTTAGCTTCTATCAACTCTACCGCTCTATCAAAATCTACTGACATTGGATCTTCCCCTTTCTCTAAGGACACATACATAGTTCCATATTTGATATATGGACCAAAACGACCATTAGAGACGATGGCTTCTTCCTGTTTATATTCTCCTAAATTTTTGGGTAACAAAAATAAACCTAAAACATCTTCTAGAGAAACAGTCCCTAAATTTTGCTCTTTCAATAAACTCGCAAACTGTTTTTCTTCTTCTTCTGGATCTCCAATTTGAGCCAAAGGCCCAAATTTACCAAGACGAACCAGTACTGTTTTTCCAGATTCCGGATGCTTTCCTAGTATACGTTCTCCACTTTCTCGTTGCGCATTTTCTGCAACATCCTTCACGTTGTCATGAAACCCTTGATAGAAATCTTTAATCATCCCTATCCACTCTTCATTTCCTTCTGCAATCTCATCAAAATGAGCCTCTACTTTTGCTGTAAAACCGTAGTCTAAAATCTTATCGAAATGTGCAACTAAAAAATCATTTACAATATTCCCAATGTCAGTTGGGACTAATTTGCCTTTATCAGACCCTACTTTTTCCGTTAAGGTTTTTAGTTCGACTTTACCTCTTTTTAAAACAAACTGCTCATAAGATCTCTCTACTCCTTCTACCACACCTTTTTCTACATAACCCCTACGCAAAACTGTTGAAATAGTAGGTGCATAAGTAGAAGGACGACCTATCCCCAACTCTTCTAGTCGCTTTACCAAAGAAGCCTCAGTAAAACGGTAAGGAGCTTTCGTAAATCTTTGAGTCGCCGTTATATATTCGTGTTCCAAAACATCTCCAACAGTTAGATGTGGCAACATTCCTTCTTGCTCCTCATCCTCATTGTCATTCCCTTCGAGATATACTTTCAAAAAACCTTCAAATTTAATCATCTCACCATTTGCAGTAAAAACCTTGGTGTTTTGATCATTCTCTATCTTCACATTGGTACGCTCCAATTGAGCATCGCTCATTTGCGAAGCTAATGTTCTTTTCCATATCAAATCATACAATCTGTTTTGATCATACTCCTGATTGATTCCATGCCTAGTCATGTCTGTAGGACGAATGGCTTCATGCGCCTCTTGTGCTCCTTTTGACTTTGTATTGTAATTTCTAGGTTTACTAAATTCTGCTCCATAAGAAGCTGTGATTTCTTCTGCTGCAGCTTTTTTAGCTTCTTGAGACAAGTTCACACTATCAGTTCTCATGTACGTGATTATTCCTGACTCATACAAGCGCTGAGCTACTGTCATTGTTTTTGATACTGAAAAGCCTAATTTTCTGGAAGCTTCCTGTTGTAGTGTTGAGGTTGTAAATGGAGCCGCTGGAGATTTTTTTGCAGGTTTGGTCGTCAAATCAGCTATTTTAAACTCTGCTCCGATACACTCTTTTAAAAAAACTTCAGCTTTCTCTTTACTATTGAAAGCCTTTGGTAATGTAGCCTTGAATTTTTTCCCTTCATCATTATAGAATTCTGCAACTACTTTATAATTGATTTCACTTTTAAATTCTAGGATACTTCGCTCTTTTTCTACAATTAAGCGTACTGCTACCGACTGTACTCTACCAGCAGACAATCCTGCTTTCACCTTTCTCCATAGGACAGGAGACAATTCATATCCAACAATTCGATCTAAAACCCTACGAGCTTGTTGCGCATCTACTAAGTTGTAATTTATAGTTCGGGGATTATCAACAGCTTTTAAAATTGCTGACTTGGTGATTTCATGAAAAACAATACGCTTGGTATTTGTATCTGTCAAGTTTAACTGCTCTTTCAAATGCCATGCAATCGCCTCACCCTCTCGATCCTCGTCACTTGCTAACCAAACAGTATCTGCTTTTTTTGCTAAAGACTTTAGTTTCTTGACAACTGATTTTTTATCCTCTGACACCAAATACGTGGGCAAAAAATCACCGTCAACATCAATTCCTAATCCGTTTGAAGGCAGATCTGAAATATGTCCAAAACTTGATTCTACTTGAAAATCTTTACCTAAAAACTTCTCTATTGTCTTAGCCTTTGCTGGTGACTCAACGATTACAAGATTACTTGCCATATGATAATTTCTTCCTTTTTAATACTCTATTTTAAAACAAAAGTAGGTAGAAAAATTAAAACTGAGGTTTTTTATCTAAACTTTAAAAAAGATTTTTCGAACGTTTCCGTTTTTTTATTTGTCCTATTACAACAGTACTAACTTCTCCTTTTTTGGCTATTTTTTACAATTTACCATTAACGAATTTTAGCCTATTCTTATCTGATGACGAATATCAATCTCTTGATTGTAACTTAGAAAAGCATTAGGTTCAAAAAACACTTACAACTTGCTAGTTAACCCTACAAAACTTATCAGAAGACGTTAAAACTGGACTTTACCTATTGGAAAATTAATTAACCACACATATTATGACATATTGTCACTAATTAAAGTATTTATTGTAAATTTGTACTCTCAGAAAACAACAAGAAATGAGTAAAATTAAAACAGAGGATAAGGTTATTGATGCAAATAAGCAAGGACATCCTCTTTCTACTGAATTTAAGAAGGGCAACTCAAAAAAACTATATATAGAAAGTTATGGATGCCAAATGAATATGAACGATAGTGAAATTGTTGCTTCCATTCTATCTGAAACAGGATACAATACCACAATCCATTTAGAAGAAGCAGACTTAGTCATGGTCAACACTTGTTCTATCCGCGAAAAAGCGGAACAAACCATTCGTAAACGTTTGCAAAAATATAATGCCATCAAAAAAATCAACCCCAACATGAAAGTTGGGGTACTTGGATGTATGGCTGAGCGCCTAAAATCTAAATTTTTAGAAGAAGAAAAAATTGTAGATTTAGTTGTAGGACCTGACGCTTACAGAGATTTACCCAATCTCCTAGAAGAAGTCAATGAGGGAAGGAATGCAGTAAACGTAATCTTATCAAAAGAAGAAACATATGCTGATGTTTCTCCAGTTCGATTAAATTCAAATGGAGTCTCTGCTTTTGTGACCATCACTAGAGGCTGTGACAATATGTGTACTTTCTGTGTTGTTCCCTTTACACGTGGACGAGAACGAAGCAGAGACCCACAAAGTATTGTTTCTGAAATAAGAGATCTACAAAACAAAGGATACAAAGAAGTAACGCTTTTAGGTCAAAATGTTGATAGCTATCTTTGGTATGGAGGAGGACTTAAAAAAGACTTTGATAAGGCTAGTGAAATTGCTCAAGCTACAGCTGTTGGATTTGCTGATTTGTTAAAAATGGTTGCTGATAATTTCCCTGAAATGTGGATTCGATTTTTCACAAATAATCCACAAGACATGGACATCAATGTACTTCACAACATGGTGAAATATCCTAATATCTGTAGATATCTTCACTTGCCTGTTCAATCTGGAAGCACTTCTGTACTAGAAAGAATGAACCGTCAGCACACGCGAGAAGAATATATGGAGTTGATCGATAACATCAAAGAGCTATTGCCTGATTGCGCTATCTCTCAGGACATGATTATTGGTTTTTGTGGAGAAACTGAAGATGAACATAAAGACACACTCTCTTTAATGAAATATGTAAATTATGACTACGGATTTATGTTTTCATACTCTGAAAGACCGGGTACACTTGCAGAAAAAAGATTTACAGATGATGTGCCTGAAAAAACAAAAAAGAGACGTTTACAAGAAGTCATCGAACTACAAAGGAAAATGAGTCTTAACAACACCGAAGCTTATCTTGGTAAAACAGTGGTCGCTTTAATTGAGGGCAACTCAAAAAAATCAGACCAATATTGGATGGCTAGAAATTCTCAAAATTATGCAATTGTTTTTCCTAAAGGAGAAAATCAAAAACCTGGCGACTTCGTCAAAGTAAATATTACAGACTGTACCTCAGCTACTTTGCTGGGAAAATACGTTAGCCACTCGTAAAACAACATCAAAATATGGAGTCTCTACAAGTCATTAAACAACGTTTTGGAATTATAGGAAACGACTTACAACTCAATAGATCAATAGATAAAGCTACACGGGTAGCTCCAACAGATATTTCTGTTTTAGTCGCAGGAGAAAGTGGGGTTGGTAAAGAAAGTATTCCTAAAATCATTCATCAATTGTCTCAAAGGAAGCACAATAATTATATTGCCGTAAACTGCGGAGCTATTCCAGAAGGGACCATTGACAGCGAACTTTTTGGGCATGAAAAAGGAGCTTTCACGGGAGCGATGAATACACGTAAAGGCTATTTTGAGGTTGCAAATGGTGGGACCATATTTTTAGACGAAGTCGGAGAACTCCCTTTAACCACGCAAGTACGATTGCTTCGCGTACTAGAGAATGGAGAATTTATAAAAGTTGGCTCTTCAGAAGTGCAAAAAACAAATGTAAGAATTGTTGCCGCAAGTAATGTTAAAATGATGGAAGCCATCAAGAAAGGAAAATTTAGAGAAGATCTATATTATAGATTAAGTACAATTGAAATTGAACTGCCACCTTTAAGAAACAGAAACGAAGACATCCACTTGTTATTTAGAAAATTTGCTTCTGACTTTGCTCAGAAATATAAAATGCCAACCGTTAGACTCACTGAAGATGCCATTGACTTACTTCTTCGCTATCATTTCCCCGGAAATATTCGTCAA
The DNA here is from genome assembly GCF_039768515.1 of Wenyingzhuangia sp. Classification (NCBI taxonomy): domain Bacteria; kingdom Pseudomonadati; phylum Bacteroidota; class Flavobacteriia; order Flavobacteriales; family Flavobacteriaceae; genus Wenyingzhuangia; species Wenyingzhuangia sp. The sequence continues at coordinate 3,473 of NZ_JBDNAI010000153.1, read as the reverse complement.
CTTAGGAACATTGCCGAACAAATCTCCGTGATTGAAGAAAACAGGAGTATTGATGCTAACAAACTAAAAATGTATTTACCACAATTAAGTTCCTCATCTTTACCAATGATCATTGAGAACAATAGCTCTTTCGAAGAAGAAAAATCTGGTCTCTTAAAAATGATTTACGATTTAAAAGCTGAATTAAATGACCTAAAAAAGGTAACTTTGAATCTCATGAATGGTAGCAAGGCAAGTGAAACAGAGGCATTCTTAGGAGCTTCTCAAACCAAAACCTTGGCTCCTTCAAGTCAAAACACCAATTTGATTTCATACCAAAATAAAAAAAACATTACGGAGGATGCGTCAACAGAGGAGTATTACAACATTGAAACTGTAGAAGAAGATGAAAACCTATCTTTACAAGATAAAGAAATTGAAATGATTAAAAAATCTTTGGAACGCAACAGTAACAAACGTAAGTTAGCAGCCAAAGAATTGGGAATCTCAGAAAGAACACTGTATAGAAAAATTAAACAATATAATTTGTAGTTGTTATGCCGACCAAAAACTTACCAAAACTTATCATATTCACATCACTGTTTACCTTAATTAGCTGTGGGATATATAGTTTTACCGGAGGAGACACTGGTAATGCCAAAACGATTCAAGTTGATTTTTTTAACAACAATGCAGACCTGGTAGAACCCAGTCTTAGTCAATCTTTCACTTTAGCGCTTCAAGATTTTTTTATCACACAAACAAACTTAGACTTGATTAAATCTAATGGAGATTTACAGTTTGAAGGTGAAATTACTAGGTACACAATCACTCCTATGACAGCCACGGCTGATCAAACAGCCGCACAAAATAGATTGACACTTCAGGTCAATGTTCGTTTCTACAACCGAACAGATGAAAAGAAAAATTTTGAAAAGAAATTTAGCCATTTTTATGACTATGATGCGAATACTATTCTTCAAGGAAGTTCGTTAGACACCGCTTTTGAAGAAATTTTTGAAAGAATAACTCAAAATATTTTTAATGCATCCGTTGCCAACTGGTAAATTATGTTAGAATTTATAAAAACAATACAAAACAATTCTAAAACTTCTCTAAGCCTAGAGATGCTTGAAGAAACTGCAAATTTTTTCCCGTACTTTCAACTAAACAAAACACTTTTACTGAAAAAGTATGACCAACTTGAGCACTTCAAATATAACAATACCCTAAAAAATGTAGCTGCCCATACCGTCAATAGAGAGGTGCTATTTAATTATATCACTCAGAATAGCGAAACCTTTTATGCTGCTAAGGATTCCAATAAAAAATTTATCTTAGAGGAAACAAAAGAAAGCAAACTTCTTGAAGAAGATTTTAAAAAGCCTTTTGCATTTACACAAACTGAAAAACATAGTTTCAATCAATGGTTACAGCTCTCAAATCCTACCGCAATAAAACGAGTCGAAACAAAAGAAAAGATTGATCATAACAAACTGAAAATCATCAACAAGTTCATCAGCAACAATCCAAAAATAAAACCCTTAAAAAAAAATACTACTGTTGACACGTCAGATGCACTAAACAAAGAAGTGGGGCTTTCCAATGAATTAATGACAGAAACTTTGGCAAAAGTTTACATCGCTCAAAAAAAATACGAAAACGCAATTAGGGCATACAAGATTTTAAGTTTGAAATATCCAGAAAAAAGTAGTTTATTTGCAGACCAAATACAAAGAATAAAAATATTACAAAACCATAAGTTATGACCTACAACGCTTTATTGATACTCATCATGGTAGTTGCCGTGCTACTGATCTTAATTGTATTAGTCCAAAACCCAAAAGGAGGTGGATTATCATCTTCTCTAACAGGAGGTTCTGGGGGTACCATTGGTGGTGTTCAAAGCACTAATAATTTTTTAGACAAAGCAACTTGGACACTAGCCATTGTTTTGATGTCATTAATCTTAATCTCCAGCCTTGCTATTCCTAGAGGTGAATCAAGTAAATCAGAATTACAAAACACCATACAACAAAGAGAAGAACTAGCTCCCGAGGAAAATGAAGCTGCTGATATTGAAGATATTATCAACAACAATCCTACTGAGAAAACAACAAAGGAATAGCTATTGATATTCATAAAAAAATGTCATCATGTCACAGCATGGTGACATTTTTTTTTACACTCATGTCATTTATGATTTGGCATGCTTTTCGATTAGAACAAATTAATTAACAAAAACAGAAATAAGATGAGCATAAACATTAAACCATTAGCCGACAGAGTTTTGGTAGAGCCAGCTCCGGCAGAAACAACAACAGCTTCTGGATTAATTATTCCAGATTCCGCAAAAGAAAAACCATTAACAGGTACTGTAGTTGCCGTAGGAAAGGGAACTAAAGACGAACCTATTACTGTAAAAGTAGGAGATACTATTTTGTATGGTAAGTATGCTGGAACGGAACTAGCCTTTGAAGGGAATGATTATTTAATCATGAGAGAGAGTGATATTTTTGCAATTATTTAAAATCTCAAATGGCAAAAGCCATAAACTCACTTCATAAAATATAAATTAATTAAAAATCAACTATTGGCTTTAGCGGGTAGTAAAACTAAAACAACATATTATGGCAAAGGATATTATTTTTGATATCGAAGCACGCGATGGGTTAAAACGTGGAGTAGATGCATTAGCAAATGCAGTAAAAGTGACCTTAGGACCAAAAGGACGTAACGTAGTTATTGGTAAAGCTTTTGGAGGACCACACATCACCAAAGATGGAGTGTCAGTTGCAAAAGAAATAGAACTATCTGACCCTTTAGAAAATATGGGGGCTCAAATGGTAAAAGAAGTTGCTTCTAAAACGAATGATTTAGCAGGTGATGGTACTACTACTGCAACTGTTTTAGCGCAATCTATCGTTCAAGAAGGATTAAAAAATGTAGCCGCTGGTGCAAACCCGTTAGACTTGAAAAAAGGGATTGACAAAGCAGTGACTGCTATTGTAGAAGGACTGGCTAAACAATCCAAAGAAGTTGGATCTGAATCTAGCCAAATTCAACAAGTAGCTGCAATCTCTGCAAACAATGATAATTCTATTGGAGATTTGATCGCCGAGGCTTTTGGAAAAGTTGGTAAAGAAGGAGTTATTACTGTAGAAGAAGCTAAAGGTACTGAGACTTATGTTGACATTGTTGAAGGTATGCAATTTGACCGAGGATACTTATCTCCTTACTTTGTGACCAATTCAGAAAAAATGTTGGCCGAATTGGAAAATCCTTATATCTTATTGTATGATAAAAAAATATCCAATCTTAAGGAACTATTACCTGTTTTAGAACCTATATCTCAAAGTGGAAAACCCTTACTTATCATTGCTGAAGATGTAGATGGAGAAGCCTTAGCTACCCTTGTAATGAATAAACTACGTGGTGCATTAAAAATAGCAGCAGTAAAAGCTCCTGGTTTTGGAGATAGACGCAAAGCGATG
>NZ_JBDNAI010000040.1:0-3482 GCF_039768515.1 Wenyingzhuangia sp. | reverse complement strand
TAGCTAAAAACAACATTATTCATCAGAATAAAGCAGCTAATTTACAGTCAAAGTTGACCAAGCACGTAGCTTCTTTATAAGAAATCAAATAATGGTCCGTTCGTCTAGGGGTTAGGACGCATGGTTTTCATCCATGTAACAGGGGTTCGATTCCCCTACGGACTACTAAAGCCTTACTGATATTCAGTAAGGCTTTTTTGGCGTTTGTTATTTTCTTATCATTGTTCTAATAATACATGGATAAATTTGGAGTATAAATATGTGATTGGTTTGATGTCGGGCACCTCTTTAGATGGTGTAGATCTTGTGTATACCCAATGGAATGGTGTTGGGGATGTGACCCTCTTAAAAGGAGAAACATTTCCTTATTCTGGTGAGTGGATTCGTGAACTGAGTACTGTGTCAGATTATCCAAGAGGGGATAAACAGTTGCACGATATCGATGTAAGGCTAGGTCAGTACTATGGTCATTTGGTGTCAGAATTCATTTCTAAGCATCACATAAACAAAGTTGATGCTATTGCCTCTCACGGTCACACCGTTCATCATCAACCCGAAATAGGATATACTTTGCAGATAGGTTCAGGCAAAGAAATCTTTAACCTTACGCGCATAAAAACAGTTTATAACTTCAGGGCGCAGGATGTATTTTTAGGGGGTCAAGGAGCACCTTTGGTTCCTGTAGGAGATCATTTGTTGTTTTCAGCATATGATTATTGTCTTAATTTGGGAGGTTTTTCTAATGTTTCTTATGATCATAATGGCGTTAGAAAAGCTTTTGATATCTGTCCGGTCAATACAGTGCTCAATTTTTACGCCCGTCATTTGGGATACGAATATGATAAAGGAGGTGTGCTATCAAGACAAGGCCATGTCTGTTCCCCATTGTTGTCAGCGTTGAATCATTTGCCTTTTTACAAACAAACCATTCCTAAGTCCTTGGGGGTAGAGTTTTTGAATCAAGAGGTTTATCCGCTCATGAAAAGCTATGGTCTTTCAGAAGTAGATTTGATGAGGACCTTTGTAGAGCATATTGCCAATCAAATTTCGAATACATTAAAAAAAGGAAAAGTACTTGTTACTGGTGGAGGGGCTTATCATGACTTTTTGATAGGTCGTATAAAAGAACTCAATCCAGATTTAGAGATTTTCATTCCTTCTGATGAACTAATTGAGTATAAAGAAGCGCTAATTTTTGCTTTGTTAGGAAAGTTGAGGCTAGCAAATGAAGTCAATTGTCTTGCCAGTGTTACTGGTGCTCGAAAAGATCATTCTTCGGGTGAGGTCTGTGGGTCATAATTTTTTTGTAAACATCTAACAATCAATAAGAATTGGCGTCTTGAGGGCTTTGTCTGGTTACAGTTGATGAATTTTCATAGGTAAAACTCCTCGTAAAACTTTTAAAATACTATTTTAGCTTTCAAGAATTTAAAAAATAAGATATAAAATGAAATATTTTCTAGGGTCAAGTCCGAAGTGGTTTAAACTTGTTATGATATTTTTCTTACTTGTGAACATACCGATTTCTATTTTTGTGCCCCACGTAGGAGCATGGTTGTTTATCGCAGAGTTTATATTCACCCTTGCAATGGCTTTAAAGTGTTACCCTCTACAGTCAGGTGGGTTGTTGGCGATTGAAATTATAGCATTAGGATTAACCTCTCCAGAAAGTGCATATCATGAAGTAGATCAGAATTTAGAAGTTGTATTGTTGTTGGTTTTTATGGTGGCAGGTATTTATTTTATGAAGCCGTTGCTGATGTATATTTTTAGTAAAATTTTCACTAAAATAAAATCAAAGATTGGTTTGTCTTTGTTGTTTGTGTTCTTGTCAGCTATATTATCGGCATTTCTAGATGCTTTGACCGTTACTGCTGTGTTGATTAGTGTTGCCGTTGGTTTCTATGGTGTTTATCAAAAGATCAACACCAGCGAAGAAAGTCATGATGCAATAGATAAAAAAGAGTTGACTGGAGAGACTTTAGAGCAATTTAGAAGTTTTTTGAGAAGTTTAATTATGCATGGAGTAGTTGGTACTGCTTTAGGGGGTGTTTGTACGCTGGTAGGAGAACCTCAAAACTTATTGATAGGTGAAAGATTAGGATGGGATTTTGTAGCATTCTTTTTAAAAATGGCACCGATTACCCTTCCAGTTTTGTTTTGTGGTTTGTTAACCACTGTGTTGTTAGAGGTCACAGGAACTTTTGGTTTTGGTGCTAAATTGCCTAGCATTGCAGATCAAATTATCCAGGGCTATACTCGTGAGGAAGATGCAAAGAGAACATCTCAAGAAAAATATGCGTTAAAAGTTCAGGCACTTGCTGCTATACTACTGATTTTAGGGTTGGCTTTACACATAGCGCCTGTTGGGTTTATTGGTTTGGCTCTAATTGTTTTTCAAACTGCATTTATTGGTATCACAGATGAGCACCAACTGGGGCACGCTTTTGAAGAAGCACTTCCTTTTACCGGATTGTTAGTTGTGTTTTTTGTTGTTGTGGCTATGATTCATGACCAACATTTATTTTCTCCGATCATTCATTGGGCACTTGATCAAAGTCCTGAATCACAGCCAGGATTGTTTTATTTGGCCAACGGATTCTTATCTGCGATTAGTGATAATGTTTTTGTTGCAACGGTTTATATTGGAGAGGTTCAAGCGGCTTTTAAAAATGGGATCATTGGAAGAGAGCAGTTCGAGCATTTGGCAATTGCGATCAATGCAGGTACCAATTTACCTAGTGTAGCCACTCCAAATGGTCAAGCTGCATTTTTGTTTTTATTGACCTCCGCATTGGCGCCTTTAATCAATTTGTCTTACGGAAAAATGGTAAAAATGGCTTTGCCTTATACTATAGTTTTAGGTGGGGTTGGGTATTTGATGGTTAGGGTGTTGTTGTAAAAAGGAACTCATTAGAAATAATGTTTTTTCTTGGTTTAGAAGACACCTTGCTAAAAATAAAACACAAAAAAAGCGATTTGACAATGCGGTCAAATCGCTTTTTACCTTCCAAGTATCTCTCTTACTGAGAAGGATTTTTGCCAACCTTATTTTTTGACAAAACGCCATTGTGTTTTTTGTTTCTCGGTGGTGGCTTCCAAAAGATAAACCCCTGGAGCAAGTTGTGAAACATCGATGTTGTGCTCTGTTCCTTTGCCCTTAGATTTTTTTATTTGTTTTCCGGTGAAGTCACGAATTGTATATGTTGCCTCCTTTGCTATTGAATTTTTTACGTGTATCGTAGTGGTTACTGGATTGGGATACACCGACAATGATTGTTGAGCAAAATTTCCGATGCTTAGGGTTGACGTATCAATTGTGCCATTGATTGCGTTGTTTCCTGCATAAACATTTCCTGATAAATCCGTTAAGCCACTATTGTCATGGTCTGTATCACCATATTGCATGCGGATTAGAAAGTTTTCATGTTCGGGCTCTGCAGCGATTTCAAAAATTAAGATTCTTTTGTTTTCTTCTCCCT
>NZ_JBDNAI010000039.1:0-20985 GCF_039768515.1 Wenyingzhuangia sp. | reverse complement strand
GACAACAAACCGCCATTATCGCCCACCATATTGTTGTAAGCCAAAGGGAGGTCTTTGATAAACTCGTGAGCATTTGCAATTTTAGCAGCTGCTATTATATCTTCATCTTTTGCATTGGGAATCCCTAGGGCAATGTTATTTTTAATGGTGTCATTGAAAAGTAAAGGTTCTTGAGCGACAATTCCCATTTGTGACCTTAATGAGTCAGTGGTAACTGTTTTGATGTCAATACCATCGATGGTGATCTTCCCTTTGTTTACATCCCAAAATCTAGTGATCAGATTGGCCAAAGTAGATTTACCGCTACCAGACTGCCCCACAAATGCTACTGTTTTACCTTTAGGTATGGTTAGTGAAAAATGCTTTAAAACATACTCTTTATCGTATTTAAAAGAAATTTGATCAAAAACAATTTCATGTTTAAACTCGGTGATAGCTTTCGCATTTGTGTTGTCGGCTAATGGATTGATGCTGTCTAAAATCTCAATGACGCGGTCTGCAGCTGCATTTCCTATTCGAACTTTATTGTTAGCTTTTGATATCGCTTTTGCTGGGGTCAGTATATTATATGCCAATCCCATAAACACAATAAATTGGCTAGGTTCTATGGAGTCTCCTATCAAAACCATTCGACCTCCAAACCAAAGGAGACAGGCAATTGTCGTAATTCCTAAAAATTCGCTTGTCGGGCTCGAGGCGGATGCACGCTTTCCCATTTTATTGCTGAGTCTGCGTATTTCATTGTTCAATGCCTGGTATCTGTGGATGACAAAATCTTGTGCATTAAACGCCTTGATGATTTTCAAACCTGTGATGGCTTCTTCGATACTACTCAAAATATGCCCCCCTTTTAAAAATATTTTTCTAGACTGCTCTTTTATTTTTTTGGTGATGATAGAAATAGCAAATCCAGAAATCGGAATAAAAGTAAATATAAAAAGAGACAGCTCCCAACTCATATTAAACATGATGATCAGCGTAAAAATAATATTTAGAGGTTCTCTGATAAAAGTGATAACTAGGTCTAAATAGGTGTCGTTTACGATGTTAATATCATTTGTGGCTCTAGAAATAACATCACCTTTTCGTTTTTCGGAATAAAAAGAAACAGGTAGTGAGATTATTTTTTCAAAGATTTCGTTTCGGATGTCGCGTAAAACATCATTTTTTAAAAACATCATATAGATGTTACCAAAATACCCAAAGATGTTTTTTAACAAGAAAACAACAACAACACCAAATACCATATAGCCCAGCGTACTCTCAACTCCATGCTCCACGTTGTTTGTGGTTACAAAATAGTTTAAAAAAGTTTCTAAATATTCTTTGTTAAGGTTTAAGATCCCAGGGAAATTAGGCTTCACATCAATAGGTTCTGTTTCTCCAAAAATTACACTCAGTACCGGCATTAATGTCACAAATGATAAAGCGGTAAATAGCGCATATAAAATATTGAAGATTACTGCAGTAAAACCTTGACCACCATAAGGAACGGCATAAGAGATGAAGCGTTTGAAATTTTTCATTAGTTGTTTAACTTTAATTCTAAAATGATGTCTTCAATTTTTTGATCTAGAATTGCTTCTACTTTTTTTGCTTCTTCAGGGCTTGTAATAGAAGATTTAACACCAATATAGAATTTTATTTTTGGTTCTGTACCACTTGGTCTGATACAGACTTTTGTTCCATCTTCTGTGTGATAAATCAAAACGTTAGATTTTGGAAGGTCTATAGAGGTCTCTTCTCCCGAAATCATATTCTTTTGTACTGAGGTGTCATAGTCACAAATATACTCAACTCTCGAACCTAAAATATTATCGACAGGTTGTTCACGAAAATCAGCAATCATTTTTTGAATTTGAGCAGCTCCGTCTATTCCTTTTTTGGTGATAGAAATTAAACTTTCTTTGTAGTATCCATGTTGGATGTAAAGGTCTAGTAGTTGTTGGTACAATGTTGTTCCTTTTGCTTTTGCGTGTGCAGCCATTTCGCAAGCCAATAAGCATGAAGTTACCGCGTCTTTGTCTCTGACAAAATCTCCGATCATGTAACCAAAACTTTCTTCTCCACCTCCAATGAATTCCTTTGTTGGGTGATCTGCAATAGCTTTTCCTATCCATTTGAATCCTGTCAAAGTAATTGCAGTATCTATGCCGTAATGGTCTGCCAAAACGTTTACCATTTCTGTAGATACAATTGTTGTCGCAGTGAATGCATTGTCCCCTAAACTTCCTGTTTTCTTCTTCTGATTGATTAAAAAATCAGTCATTAGTATCATGGTTTGGTTTCCATTTAACAACTTCATGTTATCGTCTAAATCTCTAACTGCAATTCCCAAGCGATCACTGTCAGGGTCGCAACCCATGAGGAGATCAGCACCAATATCATTAGCTAGTTTTCTTGCCATCAGCAGGGCTTCTGGCTCTTCTGGGTTTGGAGATTTTACGGTAGGGAAATCACCATCGGGGATGGATTGCTCAGCGACCAAGGTAACATCACTAAAACCAGCTTTGTCTAATACTTGTGGAACCGATTTTATGGAAGTTCCGTGCAAGGGTGTAAATACGATCTTTACTTTAGTTCTATCTACATCACCAAAAATACCATTGCTAACCGATATATTGTGAAAAGCCTTGTCAACATCTGATCCGATATAGTTGAGCAACTTGGGGTCTGCGGTAAATTTTATTTGATCAAAAGAGACTTTATTGACTTCTTCAATAATCAAACCATCATTAGGTGTTGTTATTTGGCAACCTTCTGCATTGTAAACTTTATAGCCATTGTATTCTGGCGGGTTATGTGAAGCAGTTAATACAATTCCAGTATCGGCACCCAAATGACGAACTGCAAAAGACAATTCAGGAGTTGTCCTCAGATCATCAAACAGATATACTTTGATTCCGTTTGCCGTAAAAACGTCTGCAACTACTTTTCCAAATTCTTTACTGTTGTGTCGACAGTCGTAGGCGATGACAGCACTAATCTTTTTGTTTGAATGGTGGTTTTTTAAAAAATTAGAAAGCCCTTGAGTTGCTTTTCCAAGTGTGTATTTGTTAATTCGATTGATTCCTGCACCCATGACACCTCGCATGCCTCCAGTTCCAAATTCCATGTTTTTATGGAATCGATCTGTCAACTCATCGGGATGGTTGTTTATTAAATTTTGAACCTCTTTCTGGGTTTCCAAATCAAATATAGGAGTTAACCATTCCTCCGCTTTTTTTATGATTTCAATAGTGTTCATAGGTGGTAAAAGTATCGTTTAAATTTCTTCTTCAAGATAGTACAAATTATTTTTTTTTCTGTTTTTAAGAATCATTTCTCCAATAAAACCTGCAATAAATAATTGAGTACCTAAAATCATAGAGGTCAGTGCAATATAGAATAAGGGATTCAAAGTAATCAGATTAGCCGTTTGTTTGAAATAAAAAACAATAGCTAGTTTTTGAAGTCCGATGTATGAGGTTAAGATAAAGCCGAACAGGAACATGAGGGTTCCAATCAATCCAAAAAAATGCATCGGGCGTTTTCCAAATTTTGATAAAAACCACAAGGTGATCAAGTCTAAAAACCCGTTGGTAAATCTATCGATCCCAAACTTGGTTTGTCCATGTTTTCTCGCTTGGTGCTGTACAGGTTTTTCCCCTATTTTTGTGAAGCCAATATTTTTTGCCAAAATAGGAATGTAACGGTGCATTTCTCCCGTGACATCAATGCTTTTAACTACCTTTTTTTTGTACGCTTTCAATCCGCAATTGAAATCATTTAGTGCAATCCCAGAGGTTTTTCTTGCTGCCCAATTGAATAATTTTGAAGGGATGTTTTTTCTGATTTTGGAGTCGTAGCGTTTCTTTTTCCATCCACTTACCAGGTCAAATCCTTGTTGGGTAATCATGTTGTAAAGTTCTGGTATTTCCTCAGGGCTATCTTGTAAATCCGCATCCATGGTAATGATGACTTCTCCTTGTGCTTTTTTGAAACCAGCATTTAGCCCTTGTGATTTACCAAAGTTCTTTAAGAATTTGATTCCTTTTACACAGGGGTTCTGAGCCTTTAATTCTTGAATGATTTTCCAAGAATTATCTGTGCTACCATCATCAACAAAAATAAGTTCATAGCTGTAATTGTGTTTTTGCATAACAGCTACAATCCATTGATGTAATTCTGGTAAAGAATCTTCTTCGTTTAATAAAGGAATAACGATAGATAATTGCATGGTTTTTTGCTTATTTGTTACGAATGAATAAAGCGGTTATCACAGAGGTAACAAACCCAATAAACAGATTGATGGCAATGCTAAACAAAATAGTACCAGGTAAGAAAGCATTTCTTGAAAGTTGTATGGCATTGTTTAAATCCTCTTCATTTTTAAATTGTCCTGAGGCAATAGAACGTTCTCTATTCATCTGCTCAAACTCTGCTAGTGTGCTGGGTTCAATACTGTATATGAACAACAAAGAGTATGCAATATATACAGCAGCAGTTAGCAGTCCAATGATAAGTCCAAATTTTATCAATTGTCCAAATCCTTCAATAGCCGCATGTTTTTGTATGAATGAAATAGCTATCGCGATGACAACTATAGGAATGAGTAAACCTAGATAAGAAAAGATAGAATCACGCTCACCTATGTAGGGATTCGTTTGTGTAGTTGTATTTATAATTACTTCATTTAAAACTAATAAAAGCCCTGATAGCAAACCAAACTTTAAACTAGGTTTTGTATTGAAAAATGAATTCATTGTATTGTTTTTTTTTTAAATTTAAAACAAAGATAAGCATTTAAAATACTAAAGTATAAGCTTTAAAAAAGATGAATTCAATATTAAAAAATGAGGTGTCAAATGTTGTGTGAATTGTAATAAGGTTGTAGATTTGCATCCGGGCAAGTCCTACACAACTAGCTCCCTCGGAATCCCCCAGGGCGGGAACGCAGCAAGGGTACTTGGTTGTAGCGGTGTGATGTAGGCAGCTTGCCCTTTTTTACAGAACAAATGAATAATTTCATATCACAAAAAAATCAGCTTTTCAGGCTGATTTTTTTTGTTTTTAATCTCTAAATAGCCAATCAAATTTACGAGGATTGGGTAAAGAAATTGTCAGTCTTTCTTGTCTATGTGGATGGGTAAATTCTAGAGATTTTGCATGTAAATACAACCCTTTCCCTTTTAAGTTTTTTTCCCTACATCCATATTCATGATCTCCGAGAATAGGATTTCCTATTGATTTGCAATGAATTCTTAGTTGATGCCTTCTTCCAGTATGAGGGGTTAATTCTACAAGGTTTAGCTGATCGAATTTTTCAGAATTGATGGTCTTGAGAGTAGTATAGCTCGTCAAACTTTCTTTTTCATCTATGGGTGTATGGATAGTCCCTTGGGATTTCATTTTGCCTATTGTGACTGCTATATAGGTTTTATGAATGTTCTTGTTTTCAAACAACTTCCCTAAGTTCATGATGCTGTTTGCGGTTTTACCAATAAGTAATAAGCCACTAGTTGCAAAATCCAACCGATGTACAGGCTGTGGTTTGACAGCGTCTTTATGTGCACTTGGGGTTAAATTGTGTGTGAGCGCATTGGTTACGGTTTTGGCTTTATTACCACTAACCAATAATCCTGCGGTTTTGTATATGACAGCCAAATAATCATCTTCCCAAACTACTTTCAATGCTAAGTTGATGTTTTTTTTCTTGAGGTTTTCATCTTCTAACAAATCAATCTTTTCAGTACCGATGATGAATTGGCCAGAAACTCCTCTTTGATCGTTGACCAAGATTAGTCCTTTTTTTATTGCTTTTTTGATTCCTGACTTCGTGGGAACACTAGCAAAAATACCCACAGCATATTCAGACAAGCGACTTCTTGATGAAAGTAAAGGAGCGGTATGTGTTTCTAAAATTTTCATTTCTTGCGAAGCTAGAATAATCTGACAAATAATGAACTAGCTTTAGCATTATATTTACCTGATGAAAAATATCTATCTCTCTCATTATCAATCAGTACAAAAAATAAGAGCAATATCATTTATTAAGTAGTATCTTTGCAAACGCTACAAAATTGACTACGTGTTGATTTTTAAAATAAATTTATGACATTTGAATCTTTAGGATTATCAGAGGCTATTGTAAAAGCCATCAATAAAAAAGGGTATACAAAGCCTTCACCGATACAACAAAAAGCCATACCACATATCTTACAGGGTAAAGATGTGCTGGCCTCTGCCCAAACAGGGACTGGTAAAACAGCAGGGTTTACTTTGCCCTTATTGCATTCTTTATCCACTCAGAATAAGTGGAAACGACGACCTATACGTGCACTAGTACTTACGCCTACAAGAGAATTGGCGGCACAAGTTTATGATAATGTAAGGGAATATAGTGAGTTTTTAGAGATCAAGTCCGCAGTCATTTTTGGTGGTGTTAAGCCCAAACCTCAAATTACTACTTTGCGAAGAGGAGTGGATGTATTGGTCGCTACCCCAGGTAGACTATTGGATTTGATCAGTCAAGAAGCGCTCTCTTTGTCCAAGATAGAAATTCTAGTCCTTGATGAAGCAGATAGGATGCTAGACATGGGTTTTCTACGTGATATCAAAAAAGTTTTGGCATTGGTTCCAAATGAGCGTCAAAATTTATTGTTTTCTGCTACTTTCTCTCCAGAGATAAAAGCTTTGGCAAATACTTTCATGAAATCTCCTGTTGAGGTAGCATCTGCACCACAGAATACAACAGCAGAAAAAGTAAAACAAACTTTTTACAATGTAAATAAAGGAGATAAGCCTCAGGCTATTATTGGAATGATTAAGTCAGGAAACTGGAGTCAGGTGTTGGTCTTTACAAGAACGAAGCATGGTGCAAATAAATTGGCAGACAGATTGGTTAAAAGTGGAGTCACGGCAGCTGCTATTCATGGAAACAAGAGTCAAGCAGCGAGAACAAGAGCTTTAGATGGTTTCAAGAAAAATTCAGTTAGAGTGCTTGTTGCTACAGATATTGCGGCTCGAGGATTAGATATCCCCTTATTGCCCCACGTCATAAATTATGAGTTGCCAAATGTTCCTGAAGATTATGTGCATAGAATTGGACGTACCGGTAGAGCAGGAGCAAGTGGTGAGGCTATTTCTTTGGTTTGTGGAGAAGAAATAAAATTTGCGTTAAGCATAGAAAAATTATTAGGAATTAAACTACCGATGCAAAATTTAGCGGGTTTTGATTTTAAAGCTCCCACAGCTGAGGAATTGAAGGCTATGAAAAAAGGGCCCTCTAGGACAAATTCACCCAAAGCAACACAGCGCCCAAAGAAGAAAGCAAAACCTGGTGAGGCTCCAAAGTGGGTACAAGGGAAAAGAAATTCGGCTTCTAAATTAGGTAGAAGTAGAAATAGAAGATAACGAGTAATACTTGATTAAAACCAAAAATTGAACTTCAGTTTTTGGTTTTTTTTTACGAGATTTCTATTCCTTTTTTTTAAATCTGAGTTTGTTTTGGCTAATTTTTCCATTGATGATAAATACAGCTAGGATAGCCATAGTCCCCCCAATCAGGGTATTCCATAAAAGGTGTTCACCAATAAAAACAAAAGAAGTCAATACGGCTGTTATCGGTACAATAAAGATGTAAGTGCTTGCTTTTTCAGCACCAATTCTTGCGGTCACATATAAAAAACAAGTAGTGGCAACGGCAGAGTTTACAATGCCAAAGTAAATCATGTTGAACCAAAATCTAACGTCAGCTTTGGCCAATAATAGTTTGAGATCATCAAAGTCAACAAAGCAACTAAGTACCATAGCAGCAACGATGTGTGTCCAAAAACTAAACCCAATCGCATTCCCAAATTTATTTGCATGGGAACTTATTTTGCTCATGATTGCCCAAACAAGCGCTGCCAACAAAAAGAAAAGATTTCCAATCTCCAATATATGACTGGTATTCTCCCAAATTTTAAGCAATATCATTCCTGCTGTAAAGCCCAAAAGCAATCCGATATATTCTTGTTTTGTAGGTAAAATTTTGCTGATAAGTAACCCTATGATGTACGCGAAAATAGGATTGATAGTGGTTACCAATACACCACCAGCACCAGCAAATCCCTCATGGACTCCTTTGAAAAAAAACAATGTGTAGAGTAAGATGAATACAGAAGCTCCAATCACATATACCCAACCTTTTGAATGTACTGTTATTTTTGTTTTTGTAAAATAAGTCAAAGGCAAAAGCGCTAAAGGAACCAATAAAAATCTAAGAAAACTTAAATTCGTTGCGCTTGTATAGGTGCCAAGTATTTTTGCACAAGTCCAGCTAGTTCCCCAAATACACATACTCATAATCATGGCAACGAGTAGGAGTTTTTCTTTTTTGCTATTTGATGTATTGGTCTTGTTCTCTATCATTTCTTAAAAGTTTAGATCTCTGTAATTCTAACTTTCTTTTTCTTTAATCTTTGATTGTTTACAAGATTTAATAAGGATCGGGTGTTTTTTAGTTTTACAGAAACAAAAGTACAGTCATGTTTTAACTCAATAACACCAACTTGATTTCCAGATAGTTGTCCTTTTTTGATCAATAATCCTAGAACATCGCCTTTTGAGATTTTATCTTGCCTACCTCCTGAAATAAATAAAGTTTTCCAGGGCGAAGGTTCTGGTAATGTGTTTTGTTGCAAATGTACAATGTCATCAATGGTAATAAATTCAGGTAAGTCTTCTTTTTTCCATTGCATTACATAGGCTGTTCCATCGTTGTTCATTCTTGCAGTTCTTCCATTTCTATGGGTAAACTCCTCTATCTTTAATGGCAACTGGTAATGGATTAAAAAATCAATTTCAGGGATATCCAATCCTCGTGCTGCTAAATCTGTTGCAATCAAAATATTGTAAGTTCCATTACGAAATTTGATCAGAGCCCTTTCTCTATCTTTTTGCTCCAACCCTCCATAAAAGCAACCATGAGAAATTTCATGATCCTCCAAATAATCACTTACCCTAGCAATACTGTCTTTGTAGTTACAAAAGATAATTCCTGACTTGTTGCCAATATGACAAAGTGTGTCGACTAAAGTTTTAAGTTTGTCTTTATCAGGAGATAAAACTTTTTGAATGGTCAGTTGAGTTTTTTTATCATTTAAGAAATTGATCTCATAAGGGTTTTTGATCTTAACAAAATCAGGGAGGTCAATCTCTTGGGTGGCTGAGGTTAATATTTTTTGTTTTATGGATGGAAGTAATTGGATGATTTCACTCATTTCCTCCTCAAAGCCAACCTCTAAAGATTTGTCAAATTCATCTAAAATCAAAGTATGAATATTCTCAGCGTTAACATTCTTTTTGCGTAAATGATCTGCAATTCTTCCTGGGGTTCCAATCAATACGGTGGGCGTGTGAGCCAATTCAATTTTGTCTTTGGATATAGGTCTTCCTCCATATACACAATTTGCCTTGTGGCCTGTTCCCATTTCTCTAAAGACTTGTTCTATTTGAATGGCCAACTCTCTTGATGGGGTAATAATCAATACTTGAACACTTTTACTTGTCGCTTTTATTTTTTGAAGCATTGGCAAAAGAAATCCAAGTGTTTTTCCAGTCCCTGTAGGAGATAATAAAACAACATCTTTATCTGTAGCAATTGCTTTTTGAGCGGATTCTTGCATAGCATTTAATTCTATGATTCCTAATTTTTCAAGAATGCTCTTTTGATTTTTATAGAGTTTAGACATGTTTTTTTTAGTGTGATTTAGGGTAGATCCATGATGTTCTTATGACCTATTGTGTCGTTCAATCGCTTTTTGTGAATTTGTTACTGGTAAGATTTCAAACGTTGTATTGCTGCCTCTGCACAACGCTCACCATCCATTGCTGCAGATACAATCCCACCAGCATAGCCACCCCCTTCACCACTGGGGAATAAGCCTTCAATTTCAGGATGTTCTAGGTTTTCTTTTCTAGGGATATTTACAGGAGATGAAGTCCTCGATTCTACTCCAATGACATTAGCTTCATTTGTGTTGTATCCATGCATTTTGGTACCAATCTGCGCAAACCCTTTTCGGAGTCTTCCTCCAATTGCTTTGGGGAGCAAAGAGTGTAGAGGAGAAGATTTTAAACCAGGTTGGTATGAAGTTGGATTTAGCTCAGGAGATACCTTTCCATCTATAAAATCTGTTAATCTTTGAGCAGGTGCTGTTTGTGTTCTACCCCCAGCAGTGAAGGCAAGACGCTCTAAATCTTTTTGATATTGTAGTCCTTTTAAAGCTCCGTATTGCTCGTATTTTTGTAAATCCTTTTGCGCATTAATTTCCACAACAATTCCAGAATTTGCAAATGCGTTGTTTCGTTTAGAAGGAGACATCCCATTGACGACCAACTCTCCGTTTTTTGTTGCAGCGGGCACTATAAATCCACCTGGGCACATACAAAAAGAGTATACCCCTCGGTTTCTTACCTGTTCTACCCATCCGTATGCAGCAGCAGGTAGCAATTCATGTCTGCTCTCCTGGCAGTGGTATTGAATTTGGTCAATGATTTGTTGAGGGTGTTCGACACGAACACCCATTGCAAAAGATTTAGCCTGCAAGGCAATCTTCTTTTGGTCTAACAATTCATAAATATCACGAGCAGAATGTCCTGTCGCTAGGATCAATGCTTTTACACTTAGCTCACGGCCGTCTTCGAGTTGGATTGCTTTTAGCTTGTTGTTTTTTATATGCACATCAATGACTCTAGATTCAAAGTGTACTTCTCCTCCGTAGTGGAGAATGTTTTCACGAATCTTAGCAATGATTTTAGGAAGTTTGTTGGTGCCGATATGTGGATGTGCGTCTATCAATATTTGGTCTGTAGCTCCATGATAAACTAGATTTTCAAAAATCCTTCGAACGTCACCTCGCTTTAAACTTCTTGTGTATAGTTTTCCATCAGAATAAGTTCCGGCACCTCCTTCACCAAAACAATAGTTAGAATCATGATCTACTTTATGAAATTGATTGATTTGGCGTAAATCTCTTCGTCTATCTTGTACATTTTTTCCACGCTCTAAGACCACTGGTTTGTAGCCTAGTTCAATGCAACGAAGCGCGGCATACATTCCTGCAGGGCCAAAACCAACAATATGAATTTCGGGCTTTGCACTAACATCTTGATAGTTAAATTCATATTCACACTTTTCAGGGGCCGCTTCTTTGATATAAACAGCAACTTTGTAGTTAAAATATATTTGAGGCTTTCGAGCGTCTATAGATTTTCGAATGACTCTTATTGCGGTAATTTCTTTTCTGGAAATACTGAGCCATGCTGCGGCTTTCATTTCTAAAATATTTGCTTTCTCCTCCTCTTGAAGTTTTATGCGAAGTTGAATCTCTTTTACCATAAAGCAAAAATAGTTTATTTATCATAAGTTGATCAATCAAACATGAGAACTTATTCGTTTTGTTAGTTTAGGTAAAATACCCTAGCTTTGTGAATTGGTTAACCAATTATTTTAAATACCATCTCAATGAAAACATATCGTCTTTCAATTCTTTTGTTGTTCTATTCGATGCTAATGATCGGGCAAAATAAAACTTATAATATTGACGATCCTGAAGATTTAAGGAATGTTTTGTATCAACCAGGAGATCAAATTGTTTTAAAAAATGGGACCTATACAACGGATGAGAGAATGATTTTTTTAGGATCAGGTACTGCAGACAATCCTGTTGTGTTTAGAGCAGAAACTCCCGGTGGAGTAATCTTTACTGGAGGTCCAAGGTTGACCATTGGAGGGGAGTCCGAAAACGATGGTCTCTTGGCTACGGGGGATTATCTGATTGTTGATGGGTTTCATTGGAAAGGAGGTTATGGAGCGAGCAATTTTATAGAGTTTAGAAATGGTGCAGATTATGCTCATCATTCTAAAGTACAAAACTGTGTGATAGATGGCTTAGGGGTGGAGCCTTCAGAATTGGCAGAAGATCTTGCAGATGGACAGATTACAAAACACCGATGGATTGTTCTATATGGAACCTTTAATACTGTTATCAATTGTTCTTTTTTGAACAAGTCAACCGCAGGGGCTATTATATTGGCAGAGTATTCATACAATGCATTTCCCATCGTTCCAGAGGGAGCGCCAGAAATAAATAACAGTTGCGCGTTGGTTGGTCATACAATTAGTAACAATTATTTTTATAATTTCGAAAAAATGGACCCTTCCTTGAGTAATGCTGGTGATAGTGAAACCATAAGAATTGGTACCAGTGAATATCAAATGGTAAATTCAGGTGCAACGGTTCAGAATAACTACTTTGTTCAGTCTGATGGAGAGAATGAAATCATCACGAACAAAAGTAAAAATAACAGGTATTATCGCAATACTTTTAGGCGATGTAGGGGTTCTTTAGTTTTGCGTCATGGTTCTAATGCATCTGTTGAACAAAATTATTTTTTAGGAGAAAACATTGACGGAACTGGAGGAATTAGGATTACCGATAGTGATCATGTTATTCGTAACAATTATATCCAGAACTGTATTGCAGTAGACAATCAAGCCAAATGGAATAATGGAATTACTTTTATTGGTGGGTCAGCAAACGCTTCGGTTGTCTGTACCTCTACCAATGTTTCTAACGGATATCAAAAAACAGAAAATATTGAGGTTTCAAATAATACTTTCATCAATACATATGCACCATTGTATTTTAATACAGATAAAGGTTCAACGGATCCAAGAGGAATTGTCCGTGATAATTTGATTTATTTTCAAAATGATAATTCAAATATTTCAGAAGTTATTTCTGGTGAGTATGCAAATCTAGGTTCCGCTTTGACCTATTCTGGCAATGTGTTTACTGGAACTACTTTGGGAGTGACCAATAATGGTTTTACATCAAATGATCAGCTTGTTGCAGAGACGAATGATGAGGTTTTTACTGTTTCAGGAGCTTCAGGTAAAGGAGCGAACATGGGCGATTATACTCCAACCAAAGATGAGAATGTAGGGTATGGGATTGGAGCGTGTTTTGTAGATCACACAGGAGCAAACATAAACGAGGGTGACTGTGTTATTGTTGTTCCAGAACCAGGAAATTATTTGTCTATTGGTAGTTTGCCAAATTTTTCTGCTGAAGGAGGGAGTGCTAATGCTCAAGTGTCAGCTAATATAAGTTGGACAGCAGTATCAAACCACGATTGGATCACAATAGATGCCTCTTCTGGAACAGAAAATAAAACGGTATCAATTTCTGTTACAAAAAACAATACTTACTCTAATAGGACAGGAAGCGTAATTTTTTCTGAAGTAGCGGGAGGAGATGATATCGTCCAAACTTTGACCATTACTCAAGCTGCAGCAGATCCTAGATCAAGTCTTGTTTTGATCAATGATCATTCTCAGACAGATCACGTAACGATTGCTTCTGTGTTTCATGAGGAAATTACAAGTTCAAAAAACAATATAGCGATCCATAGCCTGGACAAAGATTTTAATACTCAGTGGTCCGGAAATGGAGTTCCGGGCGAAATAGTGTATGATTTAGGAGGTGGTTTTGACTTGGCTTTGGTAGACTTTGCTACTACAAAAGGGAAAACGTATGAATTTCAAATTTGGATTTCAACCACAAATACGAATAGAGAGAGTTTTACCAATGCTTTCTTAGACCAAGGTAATGATAGTGGGAACTTAGTAAGCAATTCAACTGGAGCATTTGAAAGCTATAGCTTGTCAACTGTAGTTTCAGGAGTCAAGTACGTAAAAATAATTGGTTATGGACAGCCGGCAAGGCCAAGTGATTGGAATACAATAAAAGAAATTGAGTTTTATAAAACCAATGATAATTTGTCTTTTGGCGTAAGCGGAATAGGAAAAGTTGAAGTATATCCTATCCCAGCAAGTGAGATATTGTATTTGAAGAATCCAAAAAAGAAAATCAGTGTAGTAGATTTCTATAGTTTAGAGGGGAAGCTTATGCTTAATCAAAAAGTAGAAGCATCTTTAGAGGAAATATCAATTGATACTTCGTCGCTACCAGGTGGGTTTTATATTTTAAAGATAAGGAGTCACAAAAATGATGAAACGCATAAGAAAGTCATCATCAAATAAGGGAGGCAGTCAATAAAAAAAGAGCCAAAACTGCTTAGGTAAGACTTTGACTCTTTTTAATTCTCTATGCTTCAGTCGTTCCTTTTTTTGATTTTCGATACACAAAAGATTTAAAAATATTACGCCTACCAAAATTGTTGATGGATTTACTATTGATAAACTTTAAAAACAATTTATGATTTACACCAAAGTATTCATAGGTGTTCCCGTCTGTGAAAGTAACTTCTAACAACATGCTTTTGTGGTGATAATCTGCTACTTGAGACAAAGTAATCGTTTTGTTGTATTCTTCTCGTCCAGCTTCTTTTGTTTCTGGAGCTATACTAACTAGGAAGTGATAGCCATCTATGATTTTAGTACTGATTTTCTCGGCTTCTAGTTTTTTTTCTTCATCCTGAAATTTATCTGGGTGCCATTGTTTAACCAGTCCTCTATAACTAGTTTTTAATTCTTTTAAATCTATAGTCCCTTCCACTTTGAAGAGTTTTTTGTACTCATTGATGCGTTTCATCTATTCTTTTTTCAAGGTTGGGTGCAAATCTATTCATTATAATTATGGTTTGATGTGTTTAAAATGCATTTGTGCATTTTGTTTTGGCATCCAGAATGAGCACTATGTAAATTGTCAGAGATTTTAGATTTTTCAACAATCAATAACCCTTGATGAGTTCTCTTTTTCTGTTAGATGTTATGATTTTTCAAATTAAAAATCACTTTTGTTTGGCGAATATTTCATTCACAGTCGCACGGTATTTTTTTTGGTTTCCATTTTTTTTAATGGCTTTGAAAGTTTTTTGTGGATTGTCAAAGGATTGAGAAAAGTACTCCCAAAACCCTAACATTTTCATTTTGATTGGGGTAGGACCTGACAGCGCTTCATCGTATTGTTGATAAATCGTATCGTGAAATTCTTTGAAAACTTTCCACTTATTTTCAGGGTATGATGTGGAGTTGTTCTTAATCATACTCGGTAAGAAAGGGTCAGAGATTAACCCTCGTCCAATCATGAAATGATCGATTTCTGGGAATCGCTCTTGTATTTTTCTATAGGATTCAACGGAGGTTATGTCTCCGTTATAGTATAGTTTGTGAGGCGTTTTTGCTAAGCATTTTTCAAAAGCATCTAAATCAACTCCTCCTTTGTAAAGTTGTTTTCCAATACGGGCGTGTATGGCTATGTTTTTTAGTGGATATTTTTGTAGGATCGGGAATACTTTTAAAATTTCGGTGGGCGTTTCGTAGCCCATTCTCATTTTCATTGAAATTGTAAGATCACTTTCTTTATGAGCTTTTTGGAGTACTTCATCAATTTTTTGTGGTTGACAAATCATGCCAGATCCCATACCTCGTTTGGTGACCATTGGGTAGGGACATCCTAAGTTCCAGTTTAATTCTTGGTAGCCTAAAGATTGAACATAGTTTAGCGCAAATAAAAATTCATCTGGATCATTGGTCATCACCTGAGGGATTAAATTTGGAACTTGATTGTTTTCAGGATTCAAATCTCGTTGGTAGTTGTTTTTAATGACCAATTTTCCGTTCATTTTAATGTAGGGAGCGTAAAAAGTGTCAATACCACCAAAAAAGCGATGAAATGCGTTTCGGAATCTAAAGTCTGTAAATCCTTGAAGTGGTGAGGATAAAAGCGTTATTGGCATTCAAAAATTTTTAGCGAAAGTAATGAAAAACAACACATCAAAGAAAATTGAAGAGCGTTTTGTAGCTCAAATACAATAAGTGTTACTCCGAGTCTCTAAACGATTTAAGTTTCTTCAAAAGATCTTCAGGGGGGATTTAATGCTGATGGAACATTGAGGTCATTTTTTTAAACCTCCTACGCACCAAAAGCAAAAACAAGTATAATGCTATTGTTGGAGAGAATTTGGTTATTGATTTTTTTGTTTTTGAAATTTTATTATTCATATTTGATAGAGGATAGATTTGAAAGAGATGTTTTTTTGGATACAACATCATTGATGTTCCGTTTTACAAGATTTGTAGGCGTTCCATAAAAAAATAATTAGAAGGGAGAAATGATCATTGTTTGGTCTTTTAGTAACACTCTTTTTTGTGAACAAGTCCTCCGTAAAAAAAAATCAATTCATTAAGGAATTGAACCATTAAAATAAGAATCATGAGTAATTATCACATCAAGCATCTAGAGGAATATTATCAGATCTATAGGAAATCAATTAGAGAGCCAGAAAACTTTTGGGAAGAAATTGCTGAAGAACATTTTGTTTGGCGAAAAAAATGGAATAAAGTTTTGACTTGGGATTTTTCTAAACCCGAAATAAAATGGTTTCAAGGGGCACAGTTAAACATTACAGAAAATTGTATTGATAGACATTTGTCAACTCGAGGAAATAAGACAGCTATTTTATTTGAGCCCAATGACCCCAAATCCCCTGCTGAGCATATTACCTACAAGCAACTATATGAAAGAGTCAATCAGTTTGCCAATGTTTTGAAAACACAAGGTGTTCAGAAAGGAGATAGAGTTTGTATTTATGTACCTATGATCCCAGAGTTGGCGATTGCTACTTTAGCTTGTGCAAGAATCGGAGCGATACATTCAGTAGTTTTTGCTGGGTTTTCTTCAACAGCATTAGCCACAAGAATTAATGATTCTGAATGTAAGATGGTCATTACTGCTGATGGATCTTACAGAGGAGCCAAGACAATCGATTTAAAAGGGATTGTTGATGAAGCTTTAGAGCAGTGCCCATGTGTTGAAACTGTATTGGTAGCCAAGAGGATTCATTCAGATGTCAAAATGAAACAGAATAGAGATTATTGGTTGCAGCCGTTATTAGAAAAAGCCTCTAAAGGATGTGATGTGGAAATCATGAATGCAGAAGACCCTTTATTTATTTTGTATACTTCAGGTTCAACAGGAAAACCCAAAGGGATGGTACATACCACTGCGGGCTATATGATTTACGCGGCATATACGTTTAAGAATGCATTTCAGTATAAGGAGGGAGATGTTTATTGGTGTACTGCTGATATTGGTTGGATTACGGGTCATAGTTATATTGTTTATGGGCCTTTAGCAAATGGAGCGACTACAGTCATGTTCGAGGGGATCCCAAGTTATCCAACTTTTGGACGTTTTTGGGATATTGTAGAGAAACATAAAGTCAATCAATTTTATACGGCCCCAACAGCCATACGTGCTTTAGCTAAGCATGGAACTGAACTGGTAGATCAATATGATTTGTCATCTTTGAAAGTTCTGGGCTCCGTAGGAGAACCTATCAATGAAGAAGCTTGGCATTGGTATAATGATAATATAGGAAAAAAGAAAAGTCCTATTGTAGATACATGGTGGCAAACAGAAACCGGTGGTGTAATGATCATGCCGATTCCCTATGTAACCCCGACTAAACCTACCTACGCAACATTGCCTTTTATTGGTATTCAGCCCTGTTTGATGGATGAGCATGGGCAGGAATTGTCTGGAAAACAAGTAGAAGGAAGACTTTGTGTCAAATTTCCATGGCCAGGGATGGCAAGGACAATATGGGGAAATCACAGTAGATATAAGGAAACTTATTTTTCAGCTTACGAGAATAAATATTTCACAGGGGATGGAGCATTGAGAGATGAAGTAGGGTATTATAGGATTACAGGAAGGGTAGACGATGTGATCATAGTATCAGGACATAATCTAGGAACAGCTCCTATAGAAGATGCAATTAATGAGCATCAAGCCATAGCAGAGTCTGCTATTGTAGGTTTTCCACATGATGTCAAAGGAAGTGCTTTGTACGGATACATCACATTGAAAGATACTGGAGGAGATAGGAATCACGAAAATTTAAAGAAGGAAATCAATCAACTGATCACTGATAGAATTGGACCGATTGCAAAATTGGATAAAATTCAGTTCACCGATGCATTGCCTAAAACCCGTTCGGGAAAGATCATGAGGCGTATCCTGAGAAAAATAGCTACAAATGATTTAAGTAATTTAGGAGACACAAGTACTTTGCTAAATCCAGAGATTGTGCAGCGTATTATAGATCAAAAACTACTATAACATTGCTTGACGCAAGATCAGTTGGTTAGCGTTTATCGTCAAGATGTAAATTTAGATGTCGTTTCACAAAGACAAATTGTTCTAAAAAATAAAACCCTCTCATGATAAAATGAGGGGGTTGAAATGATCAATAAAACGAAGTTTAATTCTTTACGTGTAGTGCCTCGTTTAATTCAATAGTCTTTGGGTTTGGACGACAAGTCAAGTGACCATTGGTAGAATCTAACAAGAAAAGTAATTTTTCTTTTCCGTTTAATTCGGCACCTTTTACAATATTTTGACCTTCTTCGACTGAATTCCCGTTAATGTCAACAGGTTGCTTGTTGTTGTCATACAACCAAACCTTGGCAGCAGCAGTTACATAAACACCTGCAGCAATGGTACAACCAAATCCTAAAGAAATTCCTGTTCCAGCATTTGCTCCTAACAAACATTTGTCTCCAATAGATATCACGTTTTTGTTTCCTCCAGAGAGTGTACCCATGATAGAAACCCCACCTCCTAAATCCGAATCATGGCCAACAACCACCCCAGCAGAGACTCTACCTTCGATCATGGCGTTACCTTTTGTTCCAGCATTGAAGTTGATGTATCCTGCAGGCATTACGGTTGTTCCAACAGCGCAATGAGCACCTAAGCGTACCTGTGATCCACTGGCAATTCTTACTCCATTTGGCACATGATAATTGACCATGTATGGAAATTTATCAACATGAGAAACAATGATGTTTTCTCCTTTGAAAGTTGCTTTGATTCTTTCTCCCGAAAGGTCCTCTGGTAAAATTGGTCCATGATTGGTCCAAGCAATGTTGTTTAGTTTTCCAAAAACACCTTCAAGGGATAATCCATGAGGTAATACATGTAATTGAGACAAACATTGTAGTTTGAAATAGCCTTCAACAGCATCGTTAACGGGCTGGTCTTTGTCAAATAAGAAATAGGCTACCACATCAATTTCTTGGTAAGTGTTTGGATTGTTAATGTTTTCCAATAGTTGTTGGATTACAACAATATTAGGGTGTTTTTCAATTTCTCCATGAAAAGCAGAAAAGTTATCGAAAGCCTTTTGTAATTGTAGTTTTGAAACCGTTACAAATCCGTTGTTACTTCCCTTAAATCCAGTAACATCTTGAAGTAAAGCTGCTGTTCCAAAAGCAGTATTCCAATTGATGCTAGGGAAATTTACGTCTAAGACCTTGTCTCCTTTAGCTCTTCTGATTCCCAAACCAAAGGCCATAGGTTTTGTGTATCCTTCCGTAGCTTCTACTTTAGCTACGTATGCTTTAAATGCTTCTATTGTTTTCATGTGATGTGTTTTTCTAAAATGATGCCGCAAATATAAGGTATTGCTTTTAGCTACAAAAACAGACTTTGAGTTGTTGTATCAAAAAAAGAAAACGATATTAAAAATGAAAAACGACTTGTGCTAAGGGCTAAATAAACTTTCCTTTGATGTCTTTCAATTGAATTTGTAGGGCTTTGGTAGAGACTTGAATTTCAATAAAGAGCAGGATCAATGATATCATCATGCAGCAAAGACTTATGATAAAAACAATATTTGAAGATAGTTGCTGAGCTAAGAAAAGTAGTAGCATAGTGAGTACTGCTCCCATGAAGCTTAAAATGGCGAAACCCTGAGTGGCTCTTATTAAGGTAAGTCTTCTGCTTAAAATTTTAATTTGGTCCCCTATGTTTTTTTCGTGAGAATTCTGATATTCCTTGTGTAGTTGTCTGATTAGTGATGCAATAGCTAAATATCTAGCATTGTAGGCCAACATAGATAAGGAAATAGCGGGAAATAGTAGCGCGGGAATACTCAAGGATAAGTTCATGTCTGATATGATTTTAAATCAAGTTCAAAAGTACAAAGAATCTTGTAGATGTGTTTTGAAGTTGTATGGTTTCGTTTTGTTACAGTTTTGAATAAACAACAGATTGTTTTTTTATTCAATTCCTTTGCCTAATGTTTTACTCTAAGATAGTGTTTTTTGTGAATTTCTAATTTTTTGTCATGCCATCATGTGTTTAATACACAATGCGATTTTATAAAACTTTAAATTATAGATTGTATCTTTGCCACGTCAAAAAAACAAAAATTCATGAAAGCAGGTATTGTAGGATTACCAAATGTAGGGAAGTCAACATTGTTTAATTGTTTGTCCAATGCAAAAGCGCAAAGTGCAAACTTTCCATTTTGTACTATTGAACCTAATATTGGTGTGGTAAATGTTCCAGATTCTAGATTAGAAAAATTAGAAGCATTAGTGAATCCTGAAAGAGTGGTCCCAGCAACAGTAGAGATTGTAGATATTGCGGGATTGGTAAAAGGAGCAAGTAAAGGAGAAGGGTTAGGAAATCAATTTTTAGCAAACATAAGAGAGACAGATGCAATTTTGCATGTATTGCGCTGTTTTAATAATGACAATATTATTCATGTTGATGGTTCTGTAGACCCTATAAGAGACAAAGAAACTATTGATATTGAGTTGCAGTTGAAAGATTTAGAAACTGTAGAAAAGCGTTTAGAGAGAGTAAAAAAATTAGCCAAAACAGGAAACAAAGAGGCACAAGCGGAGTTTGAAGTATTGGATAAAGTTAAAACTTCTTTAGAACAGGGGGTTTCGGTAAGAGCTCTAAATTTTACGGAGAAAGAAATGGAGTTTGTCAAGTTGTTACAGTTGATCACAATCAAACCGGTGATGTATGTGTGTAACGTAGATGAAGAAGCTGCTGTTGATGGAAATGAATATGTAGAAAAAGTGAAAGAGGCCGTAAAAAATGAAAATGCTGAGGTCTTGTTTTTAGCTGTTGGAACTGAAGCAGATATTAATGAGTTGGAAGACTACGAGGAAAGAAAAGAATTTTT
>NZ_JBDNAI010000152.1:0-2697 GCF_039768515.1 Wenyingzhuangia sp. | reverse complement strand
TTATTTGTGCTTATTTTTTCGCTGATGGTAAAACAATCATCTGGTTTTGAACAACCCAATAGCACTATAAACACGAAACCTTTGATTACATTATTCATGTCGATTTGTTTATGCCAACAACAATACGTTTAAAAGATATAGCAGCATACAAGCACTACTTCTAACACATCCTAACGAATCAATTGTTAGCTTATTTATGTTATAAAGAACGAATTCATGAGGGAATATACAAATTCAATCTCGTTATAACTAAAATTGCAATTTAAAATTAAATGTTATATTTGAGTATTAATCATAAACTATATTTTCCATGAAAAAAATTATTTTAGGCCTATTGGTGTTGTGTGCATTACCTCTTTTTGGGCAAAATAAAGAGGTAGTTTACGAAAGCATTTACTTAACTCCAAACAAAGCAAAGGAGTTAGAGCTAATTGATGGAGTAAAAAAACACAACGATAAATTTCACAGCAAAGGGAGAGCCAATGCTTCATTGTACGGTGTCATAATCGGTCGTCGCTCTGGACAATATGTTTGGCTAAATGGACCCATGAATTTAGCGGATTTTGACAATATCCCAGATGAAAATCACATGAATGACTGGCAAGAAAATGTTCGAAATAATGTTTCTTCCGAAAAACTTGTCTTAGGCAAGTTGAATTGGGAAGCCAGTTATACCCCTCCTTCATGGGGAAACCCAAAGTATTTGCTTCATCGAACGATAAAAATCAACCGAAAATACGGTAGCTATAAAAAGGTACTTGAGGCAGTTACCAAAATTGGAAAAGTATTGACTGAAATTAACGCTCCAAATCCAAGAAGGGTGTATCAGAGTATTTTCAATGATGAAAATGGTGAGAACATAACCCTAGTTTATCCTTTTAAGTCATTTACACGATTTAACGAAGACAACGGATTACCGAAGAATTTTCAAAAAGAATATGAGAAAATCAATGGATTGGGATCTTTTAGAAGAGACATCTGGGATGTGCTTTCTGAATACAGTGACGGAAATTCTGACGAAGTATTGCAATTAATTAATTAACCATAAACCACTAAACATGAAAAAAATAATATGCTTATTCGCAACAATTACATTCTTTTTATCCTGTGACCAAACGCAGAAAAAAGAATCCCAAGACGAACCCACAAAAGTGGATTATATCTACAAAGCAACCTACCTAGATGATTTCAAAATTGGGGATTCTAATTTAGTCCTTAAAGTTCAAGAAATGCACCAACACATCATCGAAAAAAATTATGAAATGGTAGGAGAATACTTAGCAGACAATGTTGTATTTGGCCTGGAAGACGGATCGCTCATCGAAGGTAAAGAGGCTTGTATGAAATTTATGATTGAAGGCTATTCGTCCATAGAAATTGAAGACTATCAAGTTGCGGTTAATTTAGCCGTCACTGGAAATAATGGAGATGAATGGGTTCTATTATGGGACAACGGTAAAATCGTTACACAAGACGGTGCTGAAATGGCTTACAACTGGATGGAAGCCTTTCAGTTTGAAAATGGAAAAATCATTACGATGAATCAATACGCTAAACCAAGAAAATAAATAAATATGAAAAATCTATTCCTTACACTCGCATTTGCTTTTACAACTAGTTTGGTTTGTGGGCAAGAACTCTTTTGGTATGACATCCATCTAGAAATACCGATCGATCAGCAACAGGTCGCTGAGGACCTAATCACGGATTTTTATTCAGCAGCTGCTATTCCAGAGGGTGTTTCCGCTTCTTTATCTAGACTCCCGCTTTCAGCGGATAAGGAAACCCATATCTTAAGCTTTGTAAGTCCATCCTCAAAATCACTCGCAGATTTTCGATCAGGTCTAAGTGGCGCAAAGTGGGATGCGTATATTGCAGAAATCTCTAAACGGGTAATTAGCAATCGACACATAGCAGGAAATGCTTTGGTTACTTTTAACGCAGAAAAATCAGACCCAATTGGTCAGGTATGGATTTTCAAAACAAAAAGAAAGGATGTACAAAAATTTGCAAGTTCATTTAGAAAATTAAATAAGACATTTAATTTTCCCGGCTTTATGGCTATGGGGCAAATTACCCACGGAAATTCCAATGGAGAAAACACCTTTATCTATGCGACTTATGAAGATTTAAATGCTGCACTGACTTTTGGTCCAAAAAATGACAAAGAAGGTGCTGCTTTTGCAACCTTTATTGATGAGATCGAAGACATTGAATTCTCATTATCCAACACTAGAGTCCTCGTAAAGCAATTCTAGTCTAAAAGAAACACCCTATTACTTCGAAGTAAAAGGGTGTTTTTTATCTATTCCCAAACTTTTTCGATTGCTGAAAAATCTCCTTCTTTTTGCTTTAAGCGAACTTATCGATACAACATAGGTCTTTATTATTCCTTGATTCTCGACCAATATCGATTCTTGTCCATCCATCACTTTCCACAATTCCATTTTAAAGATTTTGTGACAAAACTCCTCACTTTCCTTTTTATTTGTATTATTGTTAGTCTACAAGATTAAAATAGATCAAACATTAACAAATAAAAACATATGAGAATACAGCTATCAATTTTAGCTTGTTTTGTTTTTGCTTTGGGATTTACCCAAGACAAAAAAGAAAAGAAAGAGAAGAAGAAAAAAACCTATGAAGAGGTCATTACCTCAAAAGCCGAAAGTAGCGAAGGGCTATTTACCGTTCATT